>CAZBCV010000203.1:0-4927 GCA_964490495.1 uncultured Aureispira sp.
TTTTTGTACTTGAAGGTCTCATGACGAATCTCATTTTAGATATTTAGGTTATATGAAATTGTAAAAGATGCTCACTTCTCAACTTTCAAAAAGGTTTTGAATAGGGCACCGAAAGGCAAAACTAGCAAAAATATTAATTCTGAACCAAGATTTAAGAAATTTTTATCATAATCACCTTTCATTCATTGATCTTATTGGTCATGAAAACCTTTGCCTTTTAAAATTTTATCGGTACATTTCTCTATTCTTGATACTCTCGTAGCCGATTGTTTGGGAGCTGAGAAGTGGAGCAAATACCCTTTCTGTTTGCCAGGAGTCAAGGCATAAAAGGCTTTAAATAATTCGGGGTTTTCTTTCAAAATTTGTGTCAATTCCCCTGGAAAGTCATAGTCTGACACTGGTCTAGTCACCACTTTTTGGCCAGATTTTTCTACAGCTATAGCTTGAGATATGTAGTATAATATAGAGGTGGATGCCTCTTGTATTTGTTTTACATTGGAAAACCTAATCACACGTGATTCATGAGAATTTGGCCCCTGTTGTTCTAATAAACCATAAGTATCTTGAAGCAAAGATCCCTTAAAGAATCCTAAAACACACTCGTTTTTAATGGCAGAAAGCGTCAAAACGTTTTTACCATTATATGTGTAACAAGGAATACTCCATTTGAGCTCTTCATTGAGTTCGCTGTCTAATATAATGCTTCGGAGCAAAATGAGCTCTTCTGACCATTGATGAACTTTACAGTCGGGTGTATTGCCCAAAGGACAACGACCGCAGCCAAAACTGAGATATTCATCGATAGTCGTGGGCTTCATCTGTTTAATAGCGTCTATTAATCTTTCAATATATTTCGGCTGATAACCAATTTTTGTATTTCGGACGTGCCTTCACCTATGGTACACAACTTAGAGTCTCTAAAAAACTTTTCTACGGGGAAGTCTTTAGTATAACCGTATCCGCCGAAGACTTGGATAGCATCCGTAGCTATTTGCACACATATTTCTGAGGCATAATATTTGGCCATAGCTGAAACTGTGGTGACGGGTTGCCCGGTGTTTTTGAGATGTGCTGCTTTTCTGATGAGCATCTCAGCGGCCTCTATTTTGGTAGCCATGTCGGCAAGTTTGAATGAAATGGCTTGAAAATTAGCGATGGGTTGTCCAAATTGTTCTCTTTCCTTTGCATATTTGACTGAGGCTTCGTATGCCCCTTTGGCTATACCTAAAGAAAGAGCCGCAATACTAATACGTCCGCCATCTAATATTTTCATGGACTGTATGAATCCTTCGCCGACGTTGCCCAAAACTTGTGATTTGTGCACACGACAGTTGTCAAAAATCATTTCCGCCGTCTCAGAGGCGCGCATGCCTAATTTATTTTCTTTTTTGCCTGCCGAAAATCCAGGTGTGCCTCGCTCTACGACGAAGGCCGTGATACCTCTGCTGTCTAAAAGTTCACCTGTACGAGCTAAAACTACGGCTACATCGCCACTTTTACCGTGAGTGATCCAGTTTTTGGCGCCGTTGATGACCCAATGGTCTCCATCTTGGGTAGCTACACATTTCATGCGCATGGCATCCGAACCTGTGTTAGCTTCAGTGAGTCCCCATGCACCAATCCATTCTCCTGTGGCTAATTTGGGGAGGTATTTTTGTTTTTGTTCTTCATTTCCGAACATCATGATGTGGCCGGTACATAAACTATTGTGCGCTGCTACACTCAATCCTATAGAGCCACACACTTTGGCAATTTCTACAATGACACTGACATACTCATGATAACCCAAGCCTGCACCACCATATTGCTCTGGCACCAAAACTCCTAAAAAACCTAAATCACCTATAGCTCTCATGGTTTCTACTGGAAAAAACTGAGCTTCGTCCCATTCCATTACATGTGGTAATATATGTTGAGTGGCAAAAGTTTTGGCCGACTCTTCTATCATTTGTAAGTTATCAATAGTATCTAAATGCATGTATAAATTATTAAATTTCGCTTATAAAACTATGATTGTAAAGAAAGGTTTAAAAAAATGGACAGAGCTTATTTAATTTGTTTAATGTGAATTTTATTTTATTAGATTTTAATATGCGTGAGGGGTAGCAGCGAGCACGACCAAAGCAAAGCGGCGGGCAGTAAAGCGAATGACCCGACCCAGCAGCGCAGGGGCACGCCCAAAAATAAAGTATTCTCCCCTACTCTATTCACATGATACAAATCATCTTTTTTATATCTTCTTGTCATATCTGTAAGATGCCCTAATAGCTACCTTTGCTACCAAAATCAATAACAATTTTATGTTCAAACGGTACCCAACCGATAATTTAACATCACTCAAATGTACTCACTGCGGTGATGAATGCCCAACTGCACCTATTCTTCAAGAAGAAAAGGCCTTTTGTTGTCAAGGCTGTCATGTGGTGTATAATATCCTGCAAGACAATGGGATGGGAGATTATTACAAGTTTGAACAAAACCCGGGTGTGAGCCAAAAATCTATTCACTCTAAAAACTATGTATTTCTCGATGATCCTGATGTGGTGAGAAATCTTCTTGAATTTAGTGAGGAAAATATCAATAAAATCAGTTTTGCATTGCCACAGATTCACTGCGCATCGTGTATCTGGTTGCTAGAAAATTTGAGTAAATTGGATCCGGGCATCCTCCATTCGCGTGTAAATTTCCTTAAAAAAACAGCAACAGTGAGTTTCAATCCTCACAATATCAGCCTGCGACAAGTGGTTGAACTCCTATCAAAAATCGGCTATCCACCCGAACTCAATCTTCAAAAACTTTCGGAAGCCAAAGGTGTGGGCCAAGACCGAAGCATCTATTATAAATTGGGTCTGGCGGGCTTTTCTTTTGGAAATATTATGCTCTTGAGTTTCCCAGAATATTTGGGGTTTGAGCAAGCTTCAGTGAAGTTTTACATCGGGTATATCAATATTTTATTGGCTCTTCCAGTATTGCTATACAGTGGTATGGACTACTTAAGGTCTGGCTGGTGGGCTATCAAAATGCGGCAAATAAATATAGATATTCCCATTGCAGTGGGCATGTTGACCTTGTTTTTTCGCAGCCTCTATGAAATCATTTCGGAGACTGGCGAAGGATATTTAGATAGTTTAGCTGGATTTATATTTTTCCTACTCATAGGCAAATGGTTTCAACATTATACTTTTCAGTCTATCACTTTTGACAGAAATTACAAATCTTACTTTCCTATATCAGCAATGGTCAAAGTGGGAGAAGATTTTTTGTCGAGAAGTCTGGACAAATTGACTTCTGGAGATGTTCTTTTGGTCAAAAACGAAGAAATTATACCCGGAGACGCCATATTACTCAAAGATGAAGCGGCCATAGATTATAGTTTCGTGACCGGTGAATCCGATTTGTTGAAGAAAAAAGAAGGTGACAAACTCTTCGCCGGCGGGAAAAATATAGGTAAAAATATCCAAATCCAACTCATCAAAGATGTCAGTCAATCTTATCTGACAAAACTGTGGGACGAAGATTCATTCAGAATAGATAAAGATAGTCAGACACAAACCATCATTAACAAGGTAAGTAAGTACTTTACCATAACCATACTATTTATAGCTTTAGGTACGCTGGCCTATTGGCTTGTAATAGACAAATCTGTGGCTTTTAATGCTTTTACAGCAGTATTGATAGTGGCCTGTCCATGTGCTTTGGCTTTGGCCATGCCCTTTAGTTATGGCAATATCATGCGCATCTTAGGACGGAAGCATTTTTATCTCAAAAACGTACAAGTCATAGATAGAATACAAGGTATCTCAGAAGTGGTGTTTGACAAAACGGGTACGCTGACCGATCATAAAAGCATACATTTGGACTACATTGGAGATGAACTCAGCATTGACCAAAAAAAATTGATAAAAACAGCCGCTGAACAATCCAATCATCCCATCAGTAGGGCTATTGCCAAATATTTTTCTGAGATAGAGTTCAGTACACAAGTGGAGGTATTTGAAGAAATTACAGGACAAGGCACAACCACTGTTTGGCAAGGTCAGACGCTGCGTATAGGTTCTCCATCATTCATATATCAGAAAGAAAGTAAAGAAAAAAGTGTTCTTTTGGAATGGAATGGCGCAGTGGTAGGACAATTTAAAGTGAGCCACACTTTGAGAAATGGTGTGGATATATTGGTGAAAGATTTGAGCTCAAAATTTAAAATATCCATTCTTTCAGGCGACAACGATCGTGAAAAAGAAAAACTCATGCATGTATTTCCGCAGGGTACAGAAATGATTTTTGACCAATCGCCCAAAGATAAATTGGAATACATCAAACTGAGACAGGCACAAGGACAAAAAGTATTGATGATAGGAGACGGCCTTAATGATTCCGGCGCACTGATGCAAAGTGATGTGGGTATCGTAATATCAGAAGACAGCAATAATTTTACGCCTGCATGTGATGGCATTTTAGGCGCCAATGTTTTCGATAAATTTGTAAATTACCTCCAATATTTGCGCATAGCAAGATGGATCATCATTGGTGCCTTTGTGATTTCTATATTCTACAATGTTCTAGGGTTGTATTTTGCAGTTAGAGGAGAATTGTCGCCTGTGATTGCGGCCATCATCATGCCTATCAGTTCTATCACAGTGATGGTCTATGGCCTATTGTCGAGCACATTGGTGTTTAGAAAGGTGGTGAAGTAGGGGGAATTAACATAGCTATCACGGGCACAAAGTGTTAGCAATAAGCAACTCATAGAACATTTTTAACAATAGTGTGAGGTTGTATTTAATATCATGAGTATTTTCACAAATCAATTTCTCTTAAATTTCTTTCAAATTCAGATTTTCTAAAGGTAACCGCTTTTAACCCTAATTCGGATTAAAGGAAGATTAATTAATTTGTAAAATGTTAGATTTTTATTATAAAAATTTAA
>CAZBCV010000204.1:0-4894 GCA_964490495.1 uncultured Aureispira sp.
TGGAAGGTTTTTACACATATCAAGAAGGAAGTAAAGAATATTCTGTTTCTTCAAAATTTATCTAAACTGTTCGAATGGAGACAACTCAGATTTTGTCAGGGATTAGAGTACTAGACCTTTCATCTGTTCTCGCGGGACCTCAAACTGCTTCTTTTTTTGCAGAGTTGGGTGCCCATGTCATCAAAGTTGAAAACAAACTCACTAATGGGGATGCAACAAGACATTGGAAGCTCCCCACTGAAAATCCGGACAATGAGTACTCAGCTTATTATTGGAGTGCCAATTTTGGAAAAGAAGTACATCTACTGGACTTGACCAAAGAAAGTGATAGAGACATTGTATATCAATGGATGTCTGAATGTGATATTGTAATTTCTAATTATCAAAAACGCACTGCCGAAAAGTTGGGTTTTTGCCCTAACGAGCTGTTGAGAAAATATCCACATCTCATCATCGCCCAATTAAGTGCCTACGATTATGATGACCCTAGGCCAGGATATGATTTGGTGATGCAAGCAGAAACTGGCTGGATTTCTATGACGGGTACCGATAGCAATAACTTGGCTAAACTTCCAGTGGCGCTCATCGATATCATTGCGGCGCACCAAATGAAAGAAGGGATTCTTTTGGCTATGTATCAAAAATTCAAAACAGGCAAAGGAGCTATTGTTCATGTTTCTCTTTATAAAAGTGCATTGTCGGCTTTAGCAAATCAGGCCACTAATTATTTAATTGCTGGACACGTTCCTCAACCTATAGGAACTCTACATCCCAATATAGCTCCCTATGGCGATATTTTTTCAACCAAGGACGGAAAAAAAGTTATGTTGGCCGTAGGAAGTGACGGACAATTTGAGAAATTGTGTCAAGTATTAGGTTTGGATAATTCTATTTTTGAGACTTTTGCTTTCAATAAAAACAGAGTATTAAATCGCAATGAGCTAGACAACCTATTGAAAATAGCTTTTTCAAATGTTAATTCGGAAAAATTATGTCAAGACATGGAACTCTTTAATATTCCACATTGTTTTATCAACAGTTTAGACAACGTCTTGAATGCTAAAGAAGCACAATCTATGCTTAATTATCATAATGTAGATGGAAATTCACTGCGTTCTGTAAAAACAATTGCCTTTCAAGTTTCCCAATAGTTGTTTTTTTATCACTTTTAGAAATAATTAGTACGGTTTTTGCTATACTAATTGAGACTTTGTATGTTTTAATTCAGTTTCTTTATTGAGTGATTGAAATATAGATTTATAAATATTAGTAATATTAGTAATATATTGGATTATGCACCTATTACAAATCAGTTTAAGATCAAAATTGTGTTTTGTATTTCTTTTTTTTGTTTTTTTTATAAAAATAAATGCACAAGATTTACACTATAGCCAGTTTTATAATTCACCACAAAATTTGAATCCAGCTTTAACGGGAGTTTTTAATGGTGATCATCGATTTGTGGGTTCATTAAGGGATCAATGGCGTTTTGTGCCAGTGCCTTGGTTTACATTTAGTGGAACTTATGATCGGAAGCTTTATGTATTGCCAGGTGAAAAGCATTTTCTTGGTGTAGGTGGTTTTTTTAATCACGATAGGCAAGGAGATGGGAACTTTAATTTGACTACATTGGCGGCGCAAGGTGCTTATCACAGAATTTTACATCCCAACCATATCATAAGTGGTGGTATGACATTAGGCTTAGCTTCTCGGGGTTTCAATGTTCAAAATTTTACTTGGGATAAACAATGGAATGGTGATGTTTTTGATCCATCGCTTTCAAGTCAAGAAGGCTTCGATAATTTTGAAAGAATTAATTTTTTAGATATGGGTTTGGGGATCAATTATCGTTGGCAAAAAAACAATAGAACCCATGTAGATTTAGGAGGATCTGTGTTGCACTTATTCAAGCCTGACAATTCTTTTTACGATTTTGATTTGGCCAAGTTACCCCAAAGATTTACTGCATCTCTCGTAGGAAATTTTAAATTGATGGATATATTGGATATTCAAGTGCATGGATTGCACCAATCTCAGGGAGAATATATGGAAACTATAGTAGGTGGCTTAGGGAAAATATACATTTCTCAAGCCCGTGGCAAAGCCTATCAACTTCATTTAGGTTTGGGATATAGGACGGCAGGCTCACTTTTTCCAACAATAGCACTTCAGATCAACAATATTTATGCATCTTTTAGTTATGATATTGATGATAATGTGTTCAATCAGACTGTAGGTATCAATCGTGGTGGACCGGAGTTTCATGTCAGATACATAATAGCCAATGTGCAGCCCTTAAAAACAGCAAAGGTATGTCCGATTTATTAATTTTAACAAAAAATAAGATGAAGCCTATGACATATTTAAAATATATATTATTTTTTGTGCTTTGCACACTGAGTATAGGATTGTTTGCGCAATCTCCCACCAAAAAACAATATATAACGGAAGCAGAAAAAGCTTTTGCTAATAAAAATTATTATGCAGCACTAGTATATTACAATGAAGCCCTTGAATTCGATCAAAATGATGCAACGATATTGTATAAGTCGGCAGAATCTGCGCGTTTATTCAATTCTTATTCAGTGGCTGCCAAAAAATATCATTACTTAATAGACACTTTACAAGACAATCAATTCTCCGATGCAGTATTTTGGTTGGCGGATATGAAACAGCGAATGGGGCAATATACCGAAGCACAAAAGTATTACAATTTATATAGTGCAGAACATGGTGGTAGTGATACATTATTGACGGACTTGACTAAAAAGCAATTGGCGGCTATCACTTTTGCATTGGATCAAAAAATAAGTCCAAGTAAAGAAAAGCGTTTTGAAAAATTAGGTGAAGATATCAATACGGTCGCTTCTGAAGTTTCAGGCCTGAAGTATGGGGATGATTTTTATTTTTCTAGTATGAATTATAAATCCCAACCCCAGAATAGAAAAGAATTAAGTAAAGATATTTCCAAAATTCTTAAAAAAGATAAGTCTGAAACGGTTGAGCTTTTACCGGGATATATCAATGAAAGGGAAAGATTGGTGTCGAATATCTCAATCAATCATGATGGGACTATGGCTTACTACACACTTTGTGATTATATCAATGGTACTGATGTTCGCTGTGAAATATATAGAAGCCAATTAGACTCATTAGGAAATATGAGCAATGAATTCAAGCTTTTAGACCCCATTAATATAGATAGCACAACATCGACACATCCACATATTACCATAGATAAAGAAACAGGAAAGGAAATTCTATATTTTGTATCAGATAGGGAAGGAGGTGTTGGACGTCTAGATATATGGTATAGTCTCTTAGACTCAAAATTTGGATTTTCTGAGCCTATCAATATTTCTGATATTAATACTTCGGGAGATGATATCACTCCTTTCTACAGTAATTCATCCGATTTTTTATATTTCAGCTCAGATTTTAGGCAAGGATATGGTGGATTTGATATTTACAAATCAGCAAAAACCAATGATGCTTTTGGTAATGTTGTCATATTGACACAACCCTTCAATAGTAGCTACAATGATATTTATTATTCGGAGGATAGGGAAGGCAATACAGCTTACCTTTCATCCAATAGAGAAGGCGCATTATTCGTAGATGAATATTTTGAATCATGTTGCTATGACATTTATAAGATGGATTTGATTAAGGTAGATATAGACTTAAATGTACTGACTTATGATAAATTGACAGGTAGAGATTTGAAAAAAGCAACTGTACAATTAATTGATAATGAAACAGGTATTGAGTTGGATAGGGTAACCAATATGGAGGGGATTGACCACCAATTTGTATTGCAAGAAGATAGAAATTATATGATTGTGGCTACTCGAGAAAATTATTTTCCAGACACCATTTATTTATCGACGGTGGGTATAGAAGAGTCACAGTCCATAGATAAAAAGATGTTTTTAGAAACGGATAGGTTGTTGTTGGATGTCTTTACGTTCACCACAATTGGTCAAATACCTCTTGAAGGTTGCACAGTCACATTAATTGATTTGACAGATGGAAAAGAAATTACAGAAATAAATCCGCTAGGAAATGAGTTTAATTTTATGCCTGAAATCGGAAGAGAGTACAAAATAGTAGCGAAAAAAGAGGGCTATAAAGATGCAGAAGAGTACTTAGATACTAGAATTTATGATAAACCCACTCTCATTACAAAGAAGCTTTACCTCGACAAATTTATTTTACAAGATTTGCTTCCTATAGCATTATATTTTGACAATGATTTGCCGGATCTGGCCAGTCGTTCGACAATGACTAAGGCCAAATATGGTGAATTGGTAGATAATTATGTTGCCTCTAAAGAAACATATAAGTCGAATTATGTGAAACCCCTTAAGGACAATGAAAAGGAAAATGCAGCTGAAAATTTTGAAATCTTTTTTGAAGGCGATGTAAAAGGCGGTTACGATAAATTTAAAATGTTTCTCAATAATTTACAACAAGAATTAGAGGCCGGCAATCAAGTAGAATTAGTATTAAAAGGTTATGCTTCGCCCCGAGCGGATAACAAATATAACTTGGCACTGGGGCAAAGAAGGGTGAATTCCGTGAAAAATGAAATGATTTTCTTTGAGAATGAAGAGTTGAAAAAATATTATCTTGCTGGTCAATTGGTCATCACTGACATATCATTTGGAAAAGAGTTAGCTCCACCTAATGTGAGTGGTGATTTGAAAGACAGGAGGAAATCTGTATATAGTTTAGATGCATCACGTGAGAGAAGAGTTGAGATATTGAGAGCATCTCGCAAAAATTAATTAAATCTTCAGTTGTATATTAAATATAAAAATCATGAAGTTAAAAGACATATTGAAATATTTTATAGCCACATCGGTATTTATTAGTATTTTCCTATCTGACA
>CAZBCV010000205.1:0-4842 GCA_964490495.1 uncultured Aureispira sp.
CAGAAAGTATCAACTGAGCTATATTTTTTCTATTGGCCAAGTTAACAAAATCTGTCAACGGCACATCTAAACTCAACCATTGGCTTTGGCCTGGATTTTCTACAATTATTTCATGTTCAGTATTGTCACCATTTTCTTCGAACATGCCATTAGGACCAAAATCTACCAATTTAACTCTAAATGTTGTCATATTAGGCGTCCAGATATTCATATGCATGTGTGTCATACCCGTGATATCTATTTGATTTGTTACAGTTTCGATACCCACAAAGTCAAGGTTGGAATACTTTTTAGTAGCATTACCTTGTATTTCTATGTCTTCAAGTTCAGCTTGGGACCATTCAGTACGCCAAGTATCTACGGGAACGTTAGTATAGGCATTACTATACATAGAGATCACTTTAGATGCATCCTTTGTAGGTGTCGGTGCTGCGGTAGTAGGTTCACCTAGAGTTCCAGGCTCCTGATAGAAAAAATAAATATTATCTACATAAAGGGTGCCTCCAATTGGTAACCCAGAAAAGATAAGCTGAGCAATGTTTTTTCTATTGGCTAAATTCACAAACTCAGTCAATGGAATATCAAGACTCAACCATTGCCCTTGTGCAAAATTCTCTCTAATAATTTCATGTTCTGTGTTGTCACCATTTTCTTCGAACATGCCGTTAGGACCAAAATCTACCAATTTTGTTCTAAAAGTTGTCATATTGGGAGACCAGATATCTAAGTGGATATGATTCATTCCTGTTATATCCAATTGATTCACAACAGTTTCAATACCTACAAAATCCAAATTGGTGTAACGTTTTGTGTCATTTCCTTGAATCTGTACATCTTGAAAATCCGCCGATGACCATTCTGTACGCCAAGTATCTACTGGAACATTAGTGTAGGCATTGCTAAAAAGCGAAATAACATCATCAGCGGCTCTCGTCGGTGTAGGAGCAGCATCTGATGGTTGTGCAAAAGATTGCACGATTAGAAAAAACGAAAAAATAAATGTTAAAATTTTCATGATAATGATTTTAATGATTAAAATAAATGGTTAGTTATAATAAATTATTAGATTTTGAATATTTCAATTGTTCATTTTTGTCCCATATTCCCCAATATGCACCAACTTCTCCTTCTGCACCCACTTTCCATGATTCGTCAAATGATGAAAAATAAAACATTTCTATTTGAGAATCTATGGCCCATAATTGACAATTGATAAAATACTTCATGGCATTTATAGGGTGGGGAGCTGCTGCTTTTGTATTTTCACCTTGAGTTGGCCATCCTGTCTCAGTAATAATTATCTTTTTGCCTCTGGCAGCTTCTATCGTCTGTTGATGCATAAAATGTAAGTGATGCAATGAATCTTCATAACTTGTACCTTCCCAAAAAGGGTAATAATTGGTGAGAACGGCATCGCATGCTTCCACTAATTCAGGATGTCTTCCGAATTCATAATAAGCATCTACGTATCCGATAGGTACGGTAACATTTTGTTTAACATACCTAATTTGCTCCAAAAGTTCCTCAAGAGAGAGATCATTTCTATACAATACTTCATTGCCCACTGCTGCAATATCTACTAGACCTTCATTACAAAGCTGGATTAGATTTTCAATTTCCTTTTTGTTTTTTTCTTTATCGTCTCCCAACCAGGCACCCACCAGTGTTTTTATGCCCAATTCTTTGGCCACTTTAGGAATCAACTCATTGCCCTCAGTTGTTGAAAAGGACCTCACCCATTGTACATGAGGTTTTAATATTTCCATTCTACGCCTCACCTGAGCCTCACTAATGATATCACCAGGTTTTTGACTATCTGCGTATAAGCTAAAACAAATTCCATGAATACCGTTATTTAATATTTCATAGAAAAGACCTTGAACATCAGATTCTGACATGTCTTGCATGAAAACATCTCCATTAGTATAAGGTAAACTTTTAAATTTATGTATTCTATCTGATCTATATGACACTTCCTTAAAATTTATTATTTATATAAATTAAAGCTTTGCTCTTTTTATTTCTAATTCTTCTTTTATTTCTTTAACCCTTTCTTCATTGAGACTGTAATTCCACATCACCCAAAGTGCCAATGCAGCAGTCATGGCAGGAATAATAATGTCTGCTATACGGAGATTATTGAGTGTATCTGCAGACTGTTGGGCTTGTCCTGCATCAAAACCTACCATAGATAGTACAAGTCCACCTAGAACTAGGGCAATAGATTGGCCAATTTTTACCATCCACCAGTATATTGCACCAAAAGTCCCTTCTCTTCTGGGCAGACCGTTTCTCAACTCGTCCAAATCGCACACATCTGCGGTCATACTCATCATTAATGTAAACAACCCCCCTAAACCAAAAGCCATCAAAGGCACAGGTAGAAGCAACATCACTGGCATTTCCAAAGGAAAACTTACTACACCCATCTGAAGAACTTGACCTCTGAACAAAACCCAAGTAGAATCATCAACAACAACATATGCCCACCACTTTAAGATATAACCTACTATTGAAATGCCCGTGGATATAAGAAAAGCATTTCTCTTTCCATATTTATTGGCTAATGCCGTCACAATGGGTATGACCATAAAAGCCGTGATTATCGCACCAATGATCGAGAAAAAAGCAGGAACAGTTCCAGCTCCTTCATAACTGCCTTGATACATGTAAAATACAATAATGAAATAACTGAATGAAGCCACCATTTGAAATCCATTAAAAACCAAAAATGTGGCACCACACAGCCGCATAAACGGTAAGTTTTTTGTTATGTTTACAATATCACGGTACAATATTTTCATATTGGTCTTTAGGCTGCTGAAATTCAGTTGTGCTTTGCTGTCTGGTCTTGACACATCTGTCTCCCTACAAAATATAGCTGGAAGAAGCCCAAAAAATAAACAGGCAAAACCTACATACATTGATAAAGTTCTCACACCATCGGCTTGCGTAGCAAATAAATCCTTATTAGCTATAAAAACCCAAAAGAGAGGGACTATCATCCAAGAAATTTGCCCGACTGTATTGGCAAACCCCATTAAGCGTGTTCGCTCTTTTGTGTCAGGTGTCATCTCATAACCTAATCCGATGAGAGGAGTTGAGAAAATTGTGTTCGCTAAAATAAATAATATTGAAAATGATAAAAAGTACCAAAAATTATACACTGCTCCATTCTCTTCAAACATTTGCCACTGGACAACAAATAATATTGAACATAAAATAGCCCCAATAAAAATGTAGGGTCTTCTTCTGCCCCACCTAGAATCGGTATTGTCCGTTATAAAACCCATTATAGGGTCTGAAAGCGCATCCACCAATCTCGGTATTCCAGCTAAAAGACCCGCTAACGCTGGATTGATACCGAAGGCCGTAATTAAGAAAAATGAAAATACTCCCAATGCTCCTGGCAAGAGATTATTGACTAAGTGGCCAGATCCAAAAGCTATTTTTTGGACTATAGGAATAGAAGGGTTTTGTGGTTGATTTGTTGTCATTTAATGAGGTATATTAGGTTTTAGAATCAATTACTAATGTTTGTAAAGCATTTGAACTTATGGTTACGTTATACTCATGATCTGCAAGTTGAATACGGAAGTCTTGCTTATACAGTGTGGGATTAAATATGACAATCACATAAGATCCATCTGCATTTTTCACAGCAGTAGTCATTATTTCTTTGTGGTCTATTTCACATCCAATTTTTACGGCTTGTGGACGTATAAACTTACTGAAATGTGCCATTACATAATACAAGGGAGTAAAATATACCTCATCGTTTTCAATATCGACAATGATTGGAGCGATACACCAATTTTTGAACCAATTGGGTCCTCCTTGTCTATCTAATACCATATTCCAGTCTATCCATCCGTCCACCCAATTATTAAGACAGCCTATGATGTCGCGTGCATATCTATGTACAGGACTATATTTGGGGTGTAAATATTTTTTATCTTCTGATGCCCAATCCCAACCCCAATCAGTAGCTTCTTTTGACCAATACCATTTGTCATCTTTCCAAACTGGAACTTCTGCATCTATGCAACCTTCCGTTTCAATTAAGTATTTATCAGGCGCCTTATGATGTGCATATTGTAAAGCTTCGGGAAATACCTCATAAGTGCTCGCATACCAATGTATGGCAGTTCCATCTATATATTTGGAAGTTTCCTCAGATGCATACATTTCATCTACCCATTCTTTGAGTTCATCACGATTTTGGTCATAGCCTAATATTTTAATATATTCATAGCCTGAGGATTCTAATGTAGGTCCTAAGTGGTCTTTGATAAAGCCAGTCATTTCCTCAGCAGAATAATGCATACTTTCCCAATTATTACTATTGCCTAAGGGTTCGTTTTCTACTGTCACGCCCCATATATCTATGCCTTCATTTTTATAGGCTTCGATATATTTTGCAAAATATAAGGCCCATGTATCGTAGTATTTAGGTAGTAATTTACCACCTACCCATTTATTATTGTCTTTCATATAGGGAGGAGCTGTCCATGGTGATGCAATAATTTTAAAACCCTCTGAAGAAGTAGTCATCGCTTCTTTAATAAAGGGAATGATGTCATCCTTATCTGGTGAAATATCAAATTTTTTTAATTCTAAATCTTCGGGATCATCGCTATAAGCATATTGACTTAAAGAAAAATCGCAGGAGTTGATATGGGTTCTAGTGAGAGAATATCTTGCGCCTTCATCTCCAAAATAAGCATTGATGATTTTTTTCCTATTTTCTTGCCCTAATTGGTTGAGTGAAGTCGCTGAAGACTCCGTGAACGACCCACCAAAACCCACTATTGTCTGATATTTTTCTTCTGTGTTTATTTT
>CAZBCV010000206.1:0-4841 GCA_964490495.1 uncultured Aureispira sp.
AGCCATGTGGGATGCTCAAAACACAAGTCAAATGTATAATCTTTATAGGGCTGTACATGATTCGATACGCTCATGGGGCTGCGAAATGGCCGCAAATTTTAGTTTAGCTGGACCACAAGAAAATATTTATGGTTCGTGGGGTGTATTGGACCACATTGATATTTCACCCCCTTATATGACCACAGCCCCTAAGTATCAAGCTTTATTGGATCAAATGCCTGATATAGAGTTGCGCAATAGATTGACGTGGAAAGGTGAGCAAAATTCTAATTGGCACAATCCGTGCAATTGGGATAAAAGTCGTGTGCCTACATTAAGACATCGGATTCATATCATTCCTGGCGTCACCCATTTTCCTATAATTAGTGAAAATGGCGAAGCAAAGTCCATAGAAAGCAGTGATAATACAACGATCGAAATTCAAAACAATGCTATATTAAGAGTGGGTGAAGATATTGACTAATTAAATGGTAATAGAAGGAAAAACATAATGGGTGAGGCACAAAGTTTTTGGGTTGGAAGGGAATGAGTTTATTTCTCATTTAAAAGCTTCATCCCTTTATTCACATTATGTGTAGGTAAATAAATTTAAAGTTAATAAATCCCAATATCCTTCAAAACACTACCAAAGATTTATGGTTTATATTCTGAATCGAATAAATATTTAATGACATTGAATTTGAAAAACAGCCCCCTACTCTATTCTGTCGTTGACTTAGAGACTACGGGAGGTATGGCTAAAAGAGACAAAATAACAGAAATAGCCATTGTAGTCACAGATGGGATGAATATCATTGATTCATACCAAACACTCATCAATCCTCAAAGGTCTATTCCCTACGAAATCACGCGAATCACAGGCATAACAGATGAAATGGTTGGCAATGCCCCCAAATTTTATGAGGTAGCTCGCAAAATCGTAGAAATGACCGAAGGTACAATTTTTGTCGCTCACAATGTAAGATTTGATTACAGTTTTCTCAGAGAAGAATTTGCTGCGTTAGGATATACCTATACACGGAAACAGTTATGTACGGTTGTATTGAGCAGGAAATCCTTCCCCGGCCTCACATCTTATAGTTTGGGGAATCTTATTAAACACTTCAAAATTAAAGTAGATCATCGGCATAGAGCCATGGATGATACTTTGGCTACCGTAAATATTTTACAAAGAATTTTGAGTACTGAAGAAGGCGTGTTTAGAACTCATAGCTTTATAAAAGAAGGTATTGTGGCTTCGCATTTGCCGGCGAGTATCAGTCAAGACTTTATCAACTCTCTACCTGAAATCACTGGGGTTTATTATTTTCATAATGCGTACGGGACAATAATTTATATCGGTAAAAGTATCAATATAAAAAAGAGAGTGTTACAGCATTTTGGAAATATTGACGGGAAAACTGATAAATTCATCCATAAAGTAAAAGACATTACATTTAACGAGACGGGCTCAGAATTGATTGCTATGCTTGTAGAATCTCACGAAATAAAAACAAAAGCACCCGAAATCAATAAAGCACAACGCGCGCGAGAATATCCGTACTTTGTTTATACGTTTCAAGATGCCGATGGTTATATACGCTTCGATTGGGACAAAACTAATACTAAAACTACACATGGTAAAAACATACTTAACTATTTCAGTTCTAAAAGTGCAGCTAGAAGCCAATTGTATGCTATCACCGAAAATTTCGAAATGTGTGGATGTTTGACGGGATTGAATGATACTACAAGTGCTTGTTTTCATTATCAGACAGGCCGTTGTAGTAAATCACAATTTGAGGAAAATACAGATGAATATAATAGTCGCGCTGAATTAGCTTTACTTTACTTAAAAAAATCTTTTGATAGAGACTTTTTAATTATTACTGAGGGAAGAAACGAAAGTGAATATGGTGTGGTATTTATATGTGACGGACACTATCGTGGATACGGGTTTGTAGATACTTCTGTACCTTATACCGATAAAGAATCTATAACAGATCATATAATTCCTCAATTATCCACGCCTGAAGCAGACAGACTTATAAGCTTATGGCTAAGTAAAGATGTAAAATATAAGATTATTAATATAGAAACTAAAGCTTAATTCAACTTATACTGCCAGCCGAATCTCTCAATTTTATCCACCAAAGCAAAATCTGCCAATATTTTGAAGTCTTTGGAGACTAAGCTGATATCCAAGTCATCTTCAAGGTCAATAACTTTTATCTTCAAAGAATGAGGTCCTTCACTAGCTTTAATGATTTCTGAAACTTCAAGAATCACCTTTTCGTCAAGCGTATGTAGAGGTATGCGCAAAGTAATAGACTTTGTTAAGGATTTGCCGATAGAATCCAAAAGACGAATATCTTTCACATTAAAAAAGTACCTATCCTGATTGTATCGCTTTTCATTGACACCTTCCACATAGATTACCTTACCTTTTTCCAATAAATGTTTGTAACTTTCATGTTTTTCATTATATAAACTTATTTGGTAAATACCATTAAAATCTTGTAAAGTAAATCGACTGTATTCATTACCTTTTTGTGTAGTACCTATATAAATATCCGTGACTATTCCACCCAATTTCAACTGTTTATTTTCAGTATCATCCACTTTATCTAAAGTACAATTGACAAAATGTTTGAATTCAAGATGATAATCATCGAGGGGATGACCACTTATATAAATACCCGTTACTTCCTTTTCTTTTTCCAACTTTTCTATTTGATTCCATTCTTCAATGTTGGGAGGTTTGGGTACCTCAATATAATCTACCATAGAATCACCAAAAAGAGACATTTGATTAGATGCTTTTTGAGCTTGATAATTGCCTCCATAGCGCAGCAAAAATTCTATAAAATTCTCACCTTTATCACCAGTAGGCTCAAAATATTGCGCTCTATTGAAATCATTAAAAGAATCAAGAGCTCCTCCCAAAACTAAACTATCTAAACATTTTTTATTGACAGCACGAAGATTGAGACGACGCATCATGTCATAGACATCTTGAAAGGAACCATTTTCTTTACGTTCTTTCATTATCTCTTCCACAGGACCTTCGCCCACACCTTTCAAAGCAGAAAGTCCAAAACGAATTTGTCCTTGTAAATTGACCGTAAATTTCAAATTGCTCTCATTGACATCAGGACCTAATACCTGAATTCCCATCCTTCGGGTTTCTTGAAGAAAAAAGTTAACCTTTGAGATATCACTTTTATTGTTATTGAGTACCGCCGCCATGTAAGCTGCTGGATAGTGTGCTTTGAGATATGCAGTCTGAAATGCTATATATGCATAGCAAGTGGAGTGGGATTTATTGAAGGCATATGATGCAAAAGCTTCCCAATCCGTCCATATCTTTTTGACCACGGGTTCTGGATGTCCGTTGGATGTACAACCTTCAACAAATTTGGGAAACATTTTATCTAGAACTGCCTTTTGTTTTTTTCCCATTGCTTTTCGAAGCATATCTGCATCTCCTTTGCTAAATCCAGCCAATTTTTGCGATAATAGCATCACCTGTTCTTGATAAACTGTGATACCATAAGTTTCAGCAAGATAACCTTCCATATCAGGCAAGTCAAAGGTGATTTTTTGCTGACCATTTTTCCGTGCAATAAAGTCAGGAATATACTGTAAAGGTCCTGGTCTATAAAGAGCGTTCATCGCAATCAAGTCTTCAAAACGGGTGGGTTTAAGTTCTTTTAAATACTTCTGCATACCTGCGGATTCATACTGAAATATACCTACCATTTCACCACGTTGAAAAAGTTCAAAAGTTTTTTCATCGTCTAAAGGTATATTTTCAACATCTACCTCAATTGCATATCTATCTTTAATGATATCTAAAGCATCCTTGATTATTGTCAATGTTTTGAGACCTAAAAAGTCCATTTTGAGCAGACCTGCCTCTTCTGCTACACTGTTGTCATATTGAGAAACCAAAAGTTCAGAATCTTTTGCAACGGACACAGGAATAAAGTTGGTTATATCTTCAGGTGTAATGATGACTCCGCAAGCATGGATACCTGTATTTCTTATAGACCCTTCCAGTTTTTTTGCTGTGCGAATCATATGACCTATGTCGCTTTTTTCTTCCGCTAGTTTTCTAAATTCTACGGCTTTTTCTTTGTCCTCCGATGTCAAATTGTCTTTGAGTTTTGAGTCAACATCTCCATCAGCAAGCACTGCTTGAAGTGTGGCACTCAAGTGGGTTGGAAACGACTTCGCTATTCGGTCCACTTCATAAAGAGGGATATTCATTACACGACCTACATCACGGAGAGAAGATTTAGCCGCCATGGTACCGTAGGTTACAATCTGAGCTACTTGGTTTTTGCCATATTTATCAATGACATAATTTATAACTTTTTCGCGGCCTTCGTCATCAAAATCAATATCAATATCGGGCATAGATACTCTTTCAGGATTAAGGAATCTCTCAAAAAGTAAATCATATTTAATAGGGTCAATATTGGTGATGCCTAAACAATATGCCACACACGAACCTGCCGCCGATCCCCTACCTGGCCCAACAGCCACACCCAATTGTCGAGCCACACTTGTAAAGTCTTGAACTATCAAAAAATAACCAGAGTAGCCTGAATTGATAATGACACTCAATTCAAAATTCAATCTCTCTTCAACTATCAATGATATTTCACCATATTTTCTTCTCGCCCCTTCAAAAGTTAAATGCCGAAGATACAATTCTTGAGAGTCAAATCCAGCAGGCAATGGAAAAGCTGGCAACAAAATGTCTCTGCTCAACTTCAAATTATCCACTTTTGAAGCTATTTCCATTGTATTTTCAATAGCTTCTTTCACATCACCAAAAAGATGATTCATTTCTG
>CAZBCV010000207.1:0-4677 GCA_964490495.1 uncultured Aureispira sp.
AGGTCTAAATTATCAGCGGCATCTTTGTAGAATTTAAGTAAATTACTCAATTTGGTTTTGTCAATGCCCAATTCTGATTTTAGCAATTTTTGAGTTGATTTGTCTTTAGAAACTTTTGCATCATATAATTCTACTTCTTTTCGAGCGATAGAATAATCCAAAGCATCCGATTGAATAGCAAAATTAATTTCCTTGTGAGAAGCTGCCACAATTAATGACAGTACATGTTGTTGTTGGTCAGGTGTAAGGCTATTAAGGCTTTCTACATAATTTTGTCTTTCAATTTGCATCATTTCTGCATATGTCTTGTCATATGACCAAGTGCCATCATTAAGTAAAGAAATTTTTTGACCAGAATAAGTAGTCAAATTTCTCTGTCCAAATGAAAACCCCAAAAAGAATAAAAAAAATGTAAATATAAATAAAAAAAGTCTCACAATATCACCTATATTCAATTAATAAAAGTCACAAAGATAAGCTAAAGAAAGTATTATTGAGCATTTTTATTGACCATTCATCCGAATTTTTAGATATTTCATCGAAATGATGAGATAAATAAAAGTTTATAACGTTATTCTTGTTATAAATTTAAATTCAAAAAAACAAATACAACTATTTATGTCAGATTTTAATAAAACCAATAGAGCAGAACATGCTCAATCCGTCATCAAAAACCACATGATTTGGTCTATGGGTGCGGGACTTATTCCTATTCCAATAGCCGATTTTCTTGCTGTGAGTGCCATCCAATTGGATATGGTCAGGCAATTGAGCAAGGTCTATGAAGTGGATTTTAAAATGACCGAAGGCAAAGCAATGATAACAACACTTACTGGTTCCGGATTAGCAAGATTAGGTGCGAGAGCTGTGAAATTCATCCCCGGTGTGGGTTCAGTAATAGGTGGTGTGACTATGGCAGTGCTTTCTGGCGCGACAACTTATGCGTTAGGCGAGGTATTCAAAAAACATTTTGATACTGGAGGTACTTTTTTAGATTTTGACCCTGAGAGACTCAAAAATTATTACAATGAAAAATTTGAAAAAGGCAAACAAGTGGCCGAAGAAGTGCGCAAAAAACAAGAAGAAGTTCAAACCACAGCTCAGCATTCAAATATGGTGGATAAATTAAAAGAATTGGCAGAAATGAAAGCCTTAGGCATTTTGACTGAAGAAGAATTTGAAGCCATGAAAAAGAAATTGATTTTTGAATAAATCCCCTATAATAAAAATTGTTTTGTATGAGGTGCAGTAAGTATTATTGCGCCTTTTTTTATGCTTTTCAATCTATTTATTACTATTAATCCAATGAAAAATAAAAGCTGTATGCAAAAGATTTTAACTTTATTTTTTTGATTAATCCGTACAAAATAAGTGTAAACCCTTACTCTTCGCATATAAAAATTATAGGGTATTCAACTTATTTTTGAAAATACCAAAAAATATTTAAAATTATTCCATCTATTTCAATTTTAATATTTAATTTTGTCAATAATTTAGCTAACATAATATTTAAACCCTCAAGAAATGAAGAAGGTATTGACTTTAATCGTAGCTTTATACAGTTACTCTATCCTGATTAGTCAGGCTTATCCAGATAGACACTCCACGTCCAAAACTGATGCATGGATATCTTGCGAAAAGACTTTATCCCCTCATTCACAACGAGGAGAAGGACATTGGATAATGTATGATTTGGGCCACAATTACGGCTTGACAACCACCCAAATTTGGAACCTCAATACTCCCAACTATGACGGTGCAGGTATTCAAGACATGGTGATTGACTATTCTATAGATGGTATAACATGGAGAGAATTTGGAAATTTCAGGCTTGAGCAGGGCCGTTTATCTGGATTTTATGAAGGACAAATTGGTCCAGATTTTGGTGGTCTCATCATGCGATACTTGCTTATCACAGCAATATCCAATCATGGACACAACGAATGTTTTGGTCTTGGTGAGTTAAAATTTGAAGCCAGACAAATTCCTGTATCTGTTCAAACTCCAACATCTTTTGAGCTCGATCTCAGTATCAGTCCCAACCCCGCATCTGATATTGTATCTATATCTATTGCTGAAATACCAAAGGACGGTTTGAAATTTCATTTGACAGATATGTTCGGGCGCATGATTGTTAAAGGAGATGTCACACAAAATGTTTCCGAAATCAACATTTCTGAAATCCCGGCAGGTTCTTACTTTGTAAGCCTTATCAATCCTTTTGGAATAAAAACCAAAAAATTAATCATCATCCGATAAAATCTCCATTTGATATGAAACATTTATATACATTATTAATAAGTTTTTGTACATTAGTCCAAACATCAATGATGGGACAAAATGAATTCATCACTATTGGTGCTGGCCAAAATACAGATAATATCAAAATCACCGCTTCTCATAACATCGAAGGTTCTGCTCCTGAAAAAACTTTGGATGGCTCTGGGTTAGATGCGCCTTTTATGGAGGCTTCAAGATTTTTATCACAGGCTGGTTTTGGAGGAAAAAAATCTGAAATAGAAGAGGTTATTAAGTTGGGATTTGAAGGATGGATAGACAATCAATATTCCTTGCCCAATGAGCCGATGGCACCTATTGTAGACGAAGTGATGAAAGATATTTTTGCAGCCAGAATAGCAGATGGATATGACAATGAAGGTTATTATGGGCCATGGGCCAAACATTTTCATTATGCATGGTGGACGAGATTAATGCGCAATGAAGATATGCTGAGAATAAAAACAGCACAAGCGCTGAGCGAAATATTAGTGGTATCTATCAATTCAGATATAAGAGAATGGGGAAAGGAGACAGCTCATTATTATGATATTTTGATGAAGCATGCATTTGGTAACTATGAAGACTTACTCAATGAAGTAGCTATCAGTCCTATCATGGGCTATTATCTTACACATTATAACAATCCAAAAGCTGACCCACAAAACAATATACATCCAGATGAAAACTTCGCAAGAGAATTGATGCAACTTTTTACAATAGGACTTTATGAACTCAATATGGACGGTACTCGCAAAAAAGATGCTCAAGGAAATGATATACCTACTTACAATAATGACGATATCAAAGAATTGGCGCGGGTATTTACAGGTTTAGGTATGGGAGCTGTACAAGAAGGTATGCCCTGGCCACCAGAGCCACGTTTTGGGTTGAACATTTACTTTGCAGATAAAATATCACCCATGGCTATGTATGATGAATACCATGATTTTGATGAAAAAAGATTACTTAATGGCACCATTCTTCCAGCCCGTCAAGCGGGGATGAAAGATATACAAGATGCCATCAAAAGTTTGATAAATCACCCCAACACAGCTCCATTCATAGCTTATAGATTGATACAAAGATTTGTTAAATCCAATCCATCTCCAGCCTATGTAGAACGTGTAGCCACCGTATTTAATAACAATGGAAATGGCGAGCGCGGCGACCTAAAAGCTGTAATAAAAGCAATACTTCTAGACAATGAAGCCCGAAGTGAAGAAGGTTTTTTAAGTTTGACTAATGGTATGGTACGCCCACCTCTCTATAGAATGGTACACTTTTTAAAAACCATGGACCTCAAACTTTTTGTTGAAGGAAGATATTGGAACAATGGTTTTGACATATTGTGGGATTTGGGTCAACACCCCTTGGGAGCACCCTCGGTTTTTAATTTTTATCCCGCAGACTTTACATCAGCTGGGCCTCTCGCAGCAGAAGGACTTGTAGCTCCAGAACTCAAAATTCACAATACTTCCACCGCTATGAATTATGCCAATAGAGTCTATTCAATGACAGCGTGGAATACCGCATGGTGGAGTTGGGAAGGAGAGTGGGACGAAGCCACTCAAAAACACAAAGTGGACGCACCTGTAGAAATCAATTATGACTATTACATGAGCATTAGCCATGATTTGGAATTTCTCATCAATGAATGGGATAAACTGTTGACTCATGGTCAATTGACAGATGAAACACGTCAGATACTTAGAGACAATCTTAATCCTATCTACTGGGAAGGCGAAGGAGAAGACCAATATTGGTGGAGGTATGGAAGAGCGCGATTGGCCGCTTATCTCATTATGATTTCACCAGATTATGTTGTGTTTAAATAATTATTTTACTTCAAAAATCAAAAAAAATGGCTCATCATCATAAAAACAGAAGAGAATTTATCAAACAAGCAGGCTGTGCAGCATTAGGTTCTACTACCCTATTCTCTACCCTACTCAACCTTAAAGCCCTTGGGGCAGCATCAATATTCGACAGCACAGTAGCTGGAGGAGATGACTACAAAGCCATCGTATGTATTTTGCTCAATGGTGGCGTGGACGCATTTAATATGGTGGTCCCTACTGAAAATGATGAGTTCGATATCTATAGACAAACACGCTCCAATGTCGCATTGGATAGAAACCTTTTACATGATATACAACCTCTCAATACACCAGGTAGAGGTTTTGGCCTGCATCCAGCTATGACTCACATGCACCAATTGTTCAACAGTGGTGATTTAGCTTTGATATCCAACATAGGGACTTTGGTAAGACCAGTGAATAAACAAGAGATATATTCTAATTCTGTGCCTTTGCCATTGGGTTTGTTTTCTCACATAGACCAAGTGATGCATTGGCAGACAGCAGTGCCACAAAGCAGAGTATCTACAGGATGGGGCGG
>CAZBCV010000208.1:0-4674 GCA_964490495.1 uncultured Aureispira sp.
ACAAATCAACCATCTTATACCTATTCCATATTTGTGAAAAGTGAAGGGCCATTTTTTTTGATTCTTCTGGCGTAAAAGCGATGATATTTATTCCTGTGCTAGAAGTTGGTGCGGCATAGGCTTTACAATCGTCCGTGGAGCCATTGTATATGCCTGTTTCTAAAATAAACGGGTTGAACACTGATTCGGGCAGTAGTAGAAAATTATTCTCCATCTCTTCAGAACTCAAGTTATACTTTGATTTATAGAGTTTGAGCTTTTGTTCTATTTCCACATTTGCAGGCAATATGTACCTGTACTTTGTTTTCTGACCTAAATTAACACTCACGATTTCTGAAAAATCATTATTTTCCATATCGTAATGTAGGTTGGGGGAGACTACCCATACTTCTTGTGCATCGTCTTCTATTTGGATTAAATCGTTTAAAGTCATCATTTATTATTTTTAGGTTTAATAATTATAATTACGTAAATTTTGTATAATTTATTGCAGCAGGACCTGTGCAAAACAATAGGTCTAAAATACTTAATGAAGGCACAAATTCATGCCTGTCGGACCATACTTGTGTGTAAGATACAGTATTTTTATGGGGTTCTTTTTTCCAATTTACTATAGTAACATCTGTCATCGGGACTTTTCCATATTCTTGAGTGAATATTACTGGCAAGTCCAATTTTAATTTGCGGAGTATCCACATTGTACTTTCTATATTTAAGTCCAATAAAAATGTATGATTTTTTGACAATATACCTACTATTTCTGGATAATAGTACTCAAAATAGGCACTTTTCCCATAGGCTGACCTAAGACTGTGTAAATGTTTGTCCACCCATCTTTCATCATAAGAAATTTTGACATCACAAATATTTGTTTGGAAGTTTTTTCCTTTTTTGAGAGGGATACTTAATGTTTCTTCGCCTTGAGATGTTAAGATGGAATATCTATTTCTAAAACTTCTTTTTTGATAATTTTCATTTTTTTCAATACATATAGCTTCAGCAGTGGGGTAGAGGGCTACACAACTGACAGGGCTAAAGATATGACATTCTTGCAAAATCACCTTCATCATTTCTGTTTTCAAGGATGGATGAGGCTGACTTGTTCGTAAACCCATTGACCATAATCCTCATTTACTTTGGCTTTCCAATGAATTATGGCGGGTATTTCGTACGAATGAATAGATTTTATGCGGGCCTCCAATTGGGGGATAAGTTTCACGATGGTTTTCATCAATACAGGATATTCTTCTTCTTTACATTTTTCTCCTTTCCACATAAAAAGACTTTCGGATGTCAAAATATTGCCGCAAGCAATAAGCTTTTCAGCCATTAATAATTCTAAAGATTTCTGCGCTTCATCTTGGCTTGGAAAAGGAACATAAAATACAACTATTTTCATCAGAGGGCTAATATTTCTGTCATTTTAACCAAATCTTTGTTCAGGGGTTTGTTGCTGGAAATAGCTTTTTCAAAAGGGGTATGGGTGATTTTGTCATTTATAATACCTAAGGCTACACCTCCTTCTTCTCTAAGCAGTGCTTGAACCGCTGAATGACCCATTCTGCTGGCCAATACTCTGTCCATAGCGGTAGGCGAGCCGCCTCTTTGCAAATGCCCAATAACGGTAACCTTTACATCAAACTCAGGATTCATACCTTTGATAGTTTTGGCAATGGTGGCCGCATCACCATTTTGATTGCCTTCGGCCACTATGACTAAATTGAATAATTTTTTGCGCTTCACAGACTTTTGAAGCAAATATGACAATTCTTCAATGGATGTATTAGTTTCGGGTAAAAAGACAGCGCCAGCTCCACTACCTATCGCAGTATGTAATGCGATAAAACCCGCGTGCCGTCCCATCACTTCTACAAAAAACAATCTATTGTGGGAGTCGGCAGTGTCTCTGATTTTGTCCACCGCTTCTATTGATGTATTGATGGCGGTATCAAATCCTATGGTATAATCTGTGCCGAAAATATCATTGTCTATGGTTCCAGGAAGGCCCACAAATAAAATATTATGTTCTTCCATGAAGACTTTTGCACCGGTATAACTTCCATCGCCCCCTATCACTACCACACCATCAATATCATGAGCTATTAGATTTTGATAGGCTTTTTTGCGACCTTCAACAGTTCGGAATGCCTCACTTCGTGCAGTTTTTAGTATAGTGCCTCCTCTTTGCATAATGTTGGCAACATCACCTACTTCCAATCTTTTGATATCACCATTTACCATGCCATCATAGCCATTTATAATACCATATACGTGTAAGTCATGATAGACTGCTGTTCTCACTACAGCTCGTATGGCGGCGTTCATTCCAGGGGCGTCACCGCCAGAAGTCAATACTGCTATTCTTTTAATTCCCATAAAATTTATTGTTTTTTTATATTTCTTATATGATATTCAGCACACCTCAATATGGGTCTTTTCTCTATTCGTCCCATATTTAATCCTTTGCTTTCAAGACATTTTTGTAAAATGATTTGATGCTCTGAAGCGATTGACCCAATAAAATGTATGGGCTTTGACAAGTGTTCTTTATAAACCAAAATTCGAGTTTCAATGTATTCATTAAAAACCCTTTCAATCAAACTGTTGGTCCAATCCGTTTTGACATCGCCCAAAAATCGGGCAAATTTAGCAATAAATCCACTACCAGCATGCATCTCATAAAGATATTTAATCAATTCATTTTTATTTATGGAATAATTTTCTTCAAAATAGTTGCGTTCTTCCATAGGCATTTTGTTGTAAAAATAGGATTTTAATAGTTCTTTGCCAAGATGTACGCCTCCGCCTTCATCGCTCAATATGTAACCCAGGCTCGGTACTAAAATATGGCAGGTTTTCCCATCAAAATAACAAGAATTTGAGCCTGTTCCTAAAATTCCTACAACTCCGCTTTCATCTCCGCAAACAGATCGTGCTGCACACAACATGTCAGATTCTACCTCAAATTTTCCTACGGGATTTAGAAAACTAAACGTATCTTTTACTTTCTGTTTAGAATTTTCAGTCACACCTGCGCCATAAAAAAATATATTTTGGACAATGCCACCGTCTATGATATTTATGATTTCATTCTTTGTTTCTTGACTCATGTCATCATGGATAGATGGATTGAAACCAGCAATATCTACCATTCGTAAAGGCTGATTTTCATGAGCGATACACCAACTCGCTTTGGTAGAACCACTGTCTATAATAATATTCATGGGTATTAAAATTTTGCAGTTTTTACAATACAGTCCAATTGTTGGATCAAATCGCGTTTCTTTTCGCCTGGAGCATAAACAAATACATCAATAAATATTAATTCGGCTTTGGCTTCATTGTGTAAAAGGTAACTTATATAGGGGCCACCCATAAAATCATTGATAGTTTCCCAAATCCCTCGCACTTCGTAAGTATAGATATTGTTATGTACATATTTATAGTCATAAATGGGCAAATCCACCACATTAGTACTCATATACGCATCTTCGAATTGAGTTTTTATGAATTTTTTACCATAATCATTTCTTAAACTGATGACATAATCTTTCGAAAATTGAGATTTATCTTTGTAAGCGAATTTTTGTATAATGATGCTTTGATTGATGATTTTATTATCCATTCTCAACCAAATAAAATTGGTGTCTTTTTTGGCGAGTTGGCTCAGTCCTGGGATTTTTATTTTTATGCCAAAGCTATCTAATACCAACTTGGATAGTTGAGCATTAGGTTCTTTAATACCATAAATTGTGGCTTTTAGACTAGGCTCATCATGTTGATTGATTCTTTTGGCAATGGTTGAGAAATGTTGATGGAGGGAGTTTCTAATACCACTGTGTCCCGCACCAAAAACGTAAATTATTATTTGGTCTTTAGCCCATTTATTTCTACCAATGGAAATGTTAAAATTGGGGTCTTTTTGGGCCTGAGCAAATTTGTCAACTCCTAAGTCATCTCTCAGCATTTTTGTAGTTGAAGATGTAGTATCTGAAATATCGGCAATCACAACAAAGGTTTTCAACTCTCTCCTCAAAGGTTTTGCCAATAAGTCTTCTACCGTCATATAGCGAAGATCAAACAAAGGTTCGTAAGCGGTCAATATGGGGTAGGGCGCTTCAAAATAGTCTGATAGGGTATCTTTTAATGAACTATTTTGGAGGTTATTATCAGCAATTATAACTATATCATTGATACGTCCAAATGCTGTAGGCTTAGTAGTGGCGGGCTTAATACCTTTATTTTCATTGCAAGAAAACAATGTGAAAAGTAAAAAGGAAAATATAGCTAACTTATTAAAATTAATTGACATAATTATTTATGATTAATGTCTTTAAGATGCAGAAAACCTTACGTTTGGCGTTTGATTTTCTATCATTCATTTTAAAAACCGTTTAAATCAAGGGTTTAGATTATAAAGAGCTAAATTTTTTTATTGACACTGTACCATCAAAAGCTCAATAAATATTGCCATTTAAAGGTAACTGTCGTTGAGATGAGACTGCTACAGAATGTCTTCCTCCACTCAAGAAGTAGAAGATGGAAAAAAAGTGGAAATTCTTTAACTCTAATATATTTGATTTATGAGTTATATATTTTTTGATTCCTACCTAAAATCTTCTGAAAGCCCGCCTTTATGACACCACAAACAGTGAATTAGAATTTGGTTTCGAC
>CAZBCV010000209.1:0-4620 GCA_964490495.1 uncultured Aureispira sp.
AAAACCACCACATCATTGGAATTAACTTTGATAGCTCAACAAAAAAGGTGGAAAAAATAATATGGGAAGAGGTGTGAATCTCATAAAAGTCTGCCATTTAGTAAACCCATTGATATACTATAATTTTTTTTGAAGTATTTATACAAAAAGCGGGTTTTAGAATGAAATTTTTTGTTTAATCTTCATGGTATTTGCATAGCTCGAAATATATTTTTACCTTTGCGCTTGCATGGAAAATGGTAAAATAATTATTACTTCACAAAGATTCAATCTTATCATACGAAGGTTGTGTCATCACATTTTGGAAAATCATAACAATTTATCCGATTTGTGTATTATTGGTATCCAAGAAAAAGGAGTGCTTTTGGCAGAAAGATTAAAGAAAGAAATTAAAATTATCCATAATAATCCAACATTCCAATTTGGAAAACTGGACATTACATTTTATAGAGACGACTTTAGAAGGAGGGATGTGCCAATAAAAGCATCCTCCACAGAGATTAATTTTTTAGTGGAAAACAAAAATGTAATTTTGGTAGATGATGTTTTATACACAGGACGAACTATCCAAGCGGCTATGTCAGCTCTTTTGGATTTTGGGCGACCACGGAGAGTGGAAATGTTGTGTATGGTCAATAGACGATTCAATAGGCACCTTCCTATAAAAGCAGATTATGAAGGATTAGCTATTGATGCTTTGGAAGAAGCCTATGTGAGTGTAGAATGGAGTGAGAAAAA
Organism: uncultured Aureispira sp.; assembly: GCA_964490495.1. GTDB lineage: Bacteria > Bacteroidota > Bacteroidia > Chitinophagales > Saprospiraceae > OLB9. The sequence goes on from CAZBCV010000209.1 coordinate 739, forward strand.
TGGCGAAGACAGAATTTTATTATTTTCAGGTAAAAATCAAATAGATTAATTGAATATGTCATCACAACTGAGTACAAAACATCTCTTAGGTATCAAGTACATTACAGCCGATGATATTCGTTTGATTTTCAAAACCGCACAGGAGTTTAAAGATGTCATCAATAGACCTATTAAGAAAGTACCGTCCTTAAGGGATATTACAGTTGCTAATGTTTTTTTTGAAAATTCTACACGCACAAGAATATCTTTTGAATTGGCAGAAAAACGCCTTTCAGCGGATATAGTCAACTTCTCCGCATCGTCATCTTCTGTTAGTAAAGGAGAAACATTATTAGATACTGTCAATAATATTTTGGCCATGAAAGTAGATATGGTGGTGATGAGGCATCCAGCTCCTGGAGCACATCATTTTTTGGCCCAACATATTGAAGCCAACATCATAAATGCTGGAGATGGCACCCACGAACATCCCACACAAGCCTTATTGGATGCTTTTTCTATTTATGAAAAATTAGGAGCACTAGAAGGCAAGAAAGTTGTTATTGTTGGTGATATTTTGCACAGTAGGGTAGCGCTGAGTAATGTTTTATGCCTTCAAAAAATGGGAGCTGAAGTGATGGTTTGTGGTCCAGCTACATTTATACCCAGATACTTACATCAATTGGGCGTTAAAGTAGAACACGATATAAGACGTGCCTTAGAATGGTGTGATGTAGCCAATGTTCTTAGAATTCAACTCGAAAGACAAGATATTACTTACATACCCTCGCTGCGTGAATATTCTATTTATTATGGTATCAACAAGCCGCTTTTGGATTCTATCAATAAAGAAATCATCATAATGCACCCAGGCCCAATCAATAGAGGTGTGGAAATTACCAGCGATGTGGCAGATAGTCACCATTCTATTATACTTAATCAAGTTGAAAATGGTGTGGCTATTCGAATGGCTATTTTGTATTTGTTAGCCGGTAGAAAGCAGTGATTTTTCTTTTTGAAATTAAACCTAAAAATCTAAAATGGATTTCCTATTACAGACCAAAATTACTTCAAAATCAGGCGTTTCACTTACTTTTTGCTTCGCACCATAGCGAAGGCTTCACGCTCTACCGCTATGCGGATCATACGCAGGCAAAAAGTACTGATTTTACCTGCCTGACTACCGTCTTAGGCAGGCAGGTTGTACTTTTGCCCTTCATTACGGAACCTATTTTAGATATTTAGGTTAAAATAAAATTCACTCTAACTTTTTTTATCTTCATTACACTTCCATATTTTTATACATGGCAAGGAAGGTATCAAATACAAGAATTCCTTCTCAATCCATTCAACCTTTGTACATCAAGCACTCACAACAAATTGATAGTCATGTTTCAATTGATTTTGAAGTAACTGTATTATTTTTAAGCCCATAGAGTTTTTGTTTAGCGATGGGGAGGGAAGGTTGATGGCGTCAAAATTAGTTCCATTATCATTGTAACAAAAAATGGTTTTACCTTCGGAATCGCTAGAGGATCTAATGCCAATAAGAGGATGTGAAATATCTTTAAAAGCATGTTTGATGCTATTCGTCATCAGCTCATTCATCACTAGACCTATGCGCATGGCATCTTCAGCCTGTACAGATGTTTGAGATATATCTAATTGAAATGTAATAGGCTTTTCATCAGTGTCGTAGATGGATTTGAGATGATGTGCCAGATCTTCAAGGTAATTTTTGAGATGGATAGTGGAGCTGTCTTTACCTGTGTTATATATCTGTTGGTTGGCTGCGGCCACAGCTTTTATGCGCGTCTCTGTATCTAGTAAGTATTTTTTTGCATCATCATTATCTAGTCTTCGAGCTTGCATTTCCAAGAGTGAAGACACAAAAGCTAAGTTGTTTTTGACCCTGTGATTTATTTCTTTATTGAGCAATTCAATTTGATTGTTTTTTTCTTGCATTTGGGTATTAAGTTGTTTTTGTTGGCGGAAGAGATAGGCTATTAAAGCTATTAAACCCAATAATAATATAGAAAAAGCTGCAATAATAAGTATAGTTTTCTTTTGTTTCAAAACTGTAGTGGTGGAAACATCTAGGTCAGCCACTAGCGTCATTTTTTCGTTTTCGAGTTGCTGTGTTTTATAGATTTCCATAAGCTCTAAATTTTTGGACTTCTAAGTCTCTTCAAATTCCTTTTCGCGGTCATCTATGCTTTTTACTAAAGCATGATAGGCTTTTTTATCAGTTTTATATAATACGACCAAAGCAGCCACTTCGCTGTGTTTAATTTTTTCTTTGGGTAGGTCGAGTTTTGTTAAAATTTTATCAGCTTTATCGAGAAATATTTCTGCCTTAACTACATTATCCATACGCACATAATTGCGTGCAATGGCCACATAAGTATCCGCCAAATTGGCTTGATAACCGTGTTTTTCTTCCAGCTCTGCAAGTTCTAAATAATATTTTTCGGCTTTTGAGTATTCATTTTTTTTGTAATGAAGAGTTGATATTCCGTAAAGAGCAAAACTCAGTGAGTTGGGATTATCTGCTTTTTTACATAAATTAATAGATTTTTTAAAGGTGTCCTCCGCATTAGTGTAATCTTCCAAGTTTAGATATGTACTGCCCAAATTATTGAGTAAAGTATGGTAGTTGTAGTTGGTTTCATGCTGTGCATAAGTGAGTCCTTTCAGACCCATTTCTAGAGCTTTTGGAAAGTTATTGATTCTATTGTAGATACCTGTGATATTAGCATATATAGGCAAGGCCCTCAAAGAGTATTTATCTAAGGGATATTCATTAATACATTTATGCATCAGACTTAGACCTTCATTGGTTTTGCCCATTGCCATCAAAATAGATGAATAATTGCCGCGACCATCTAATAATACTAATGAATCTTTACTATCCTCTGCGTGGTGAAGTACGATCTGCATCACGCTATCAGCTAAGGCAAGGTCTCCGTTATCCCACGCTATCCAAGCTTCAACTTGATAGATGCTTGCCCATACTTTTGGCATATTAGGACAATCCCATTTTTTATTTTTTAGACTTTGGATGTGGGCCATAGTTTTGTCTAAATCAAATCGATATAATGCCTTAGTTTATTGGCTTCAAACATCAATGATTGACATTTGTCATTGTGAGATAGAGCGTATTGGATAGCAATATCAAGATGTTCCACACATTTTTTAGAGTCTGAGTTTATGAGTTCCGTGGACTTTTTTGTCATGTCTTTTATAGTGGCGGCATAGTCGTCGTCTTGAGCGAAGATAACCGTGGACATAAAAAGTAATAATGAAAAAGAAATGTAATGCATAGTACTGAAGTTATATTTTGAGATTAATAAAGTAGGTTTTTTAGCGATTTTTTAAAACCTTCTGAATAGGGTATGCTATGTTCTTTATTTTCTGTTTTTATAAAAACATGTTGAAGGTTGTGTGCTACTATTTTGTCTATATTGACGATATATGATCTATGGCACCTCATAAAACTCTCATGTCTTTTTATTTTTTCAAGCATTTGGCCTAAATTGAGGGAGAGTGTGAAGCTTTGATTATGGGTATGCAACACACAGTATGAGCCAAAAGCTTCTATAAAAAATACATCTTCAAAATAAAACTTTACATTTCGATCATCAATTTTACAAAAGAAATAATTTTTACTTCCATTTATTAAGTTTTCATCAGCATAAAAGCTCATCTCAATGCTATTGAGAGCCACTTTTAGCTGTGCTTCACTGACTGGTTTTACGAGATATGTCGCGGGTTTGAGCGCAAACGCCTTACTTTGGTACGTCTCATCAATGTAGGCAGATAAAACAATGAAAGGAAACTCATAGATTTCTAATAATTTTTTGGTTCTACTACTATTTTCCATTAAAATAGTAGTAGAACCAA
>CAZBCV010000210.1:0-4556 GCA_964490495.1 uncultured Aureispira sp.
GCCCGAATATTGGCTGAAGGTTCACCTGATGTGATGGTGTTAGAAGTATCAAGTTTTCAATTGGACAACATAGATACTTTTAGACCCAATATTGGGATATTACTCAATATCACCCCTGACCATTTGGATAGATACCAATACAATATTGATAACTATGCCGATGCGAAAATGAGATTAGGTATAAATCAATATCCCACAGATACTTTTATCTACAATGGAGATGATAAAATGGTAGAAATGGCTATGAGCCGACACAGTTTGCAATCGAAAATGATTCCCATAGTGGAGTCAGATTTTATACATGGTATTCCATCAAAGGATGGAGGCGAAATATTTGAAATAAGTATCAAAGGAAAACACAATTTATTTAATGCTAAATGTTGTGTAGAAGCTTGCAGAAAGGTAGGTTTGTCAGAAGATGAGATGGCTTATGGCTTGAAAACCTTTGTCAATTTGCCACACAGATTAGAGTCTTGTGGTGAAGTGGAAGGCGTTGAGTTTATCAATGACAGCAAAGCTACCAATGTCGATTCCGTTTTTTATGCCTTAGACGCTATGCAGAAGTCTGTTGTGTGGATAGCAGGTGGTACAGACAAAGGAAATGATTATAGTGTGTTGTATCCTTTAGTGAAGAATAAAGTAAAAGCCTTGATTTGTTTAGGAGTAGATAATGCAAAATTGAAGGATTCATTTGAAAGCATTATTCCAACAATAATCGAGACGACTAAGGTTTCTGAAGCGGTAGAGAGTGGACTGGCGTTAGCCGATTCTGGTGACGTTGTCCTGCTATCTCCTGCATGTGCCAGTTTCGACCTTTTTAAGAATTATATAGATCGAGGAGATCAATTTAAAATAGAAGTATCAAAGTTAAGCAATAAAAATTAATATTTTTGAAATTAGTAAATACATATCAAAATCTAAAAGGTGACAGATCTATATGGCTGATAGTTCTGCTATTGTCACTGTTTTCTTTGATGATAGTATATAGTACTTCTGGAAGTTTTGTATATAAGTACAATACTACTTTTGGAACAGAATATTATTTAGTAAGGCAGATGGCTTTTATTGGAGCAGGTATGTTTTTAATGTACACGGCTTATCGATTGCACTATATGGTTTATGCCAAATTAGCGCCAATATTGATGGTGATTGCAGTGCCTTTGATGTTATATACCGCATTGTTTGCGCCTGAGGTCAATGATGCTTCACGCTGGATTAAGATACCGATATTGGAACTTACCTTTCAGACATCAGACTTTGCAAGAATAGCATTGATACTTTGGGTAGCAAGAGCATTAGCATTGAAACAAGATTATATAAAAAGTTTTAAAGATGCTTTTTTACCTATCATAGCACCCATTGTTTTGTTCAGTGCTATGATAGCGCCATCTAATTTGTCCACAGCAGCATTGCTTTTCCTTACTTGTTTTCTGATGATGTTCATTGGCCGAATTTCATTGAAGTATGTGTTTCTTTTGATGCTTTTAGGGGCTTTGGTATTTGGGGGAATCTTCGTCTTAGGGCAACATTTTCCTGAACATTTTAGAGTAGAGACATGGATGAGTAGAATCAATGCTTTTTTATATTCTGACGGGTCCTATCAAGCCATTCAGTCAAAGATAGCTATTGCAGAAGGAGGTCTCTTTGGGGTCGGTCCAGGTAATAGTGTTCAAAGAAATTTTTTACCCTATGCGTATGCAGATTTCATTTACGCTATCATTTGTGAAGAATATGGTTTTTTCGGAGGAATTATCTTACTTTTTATATATCTTTGGTTATTGATTCGAGCAATAAGTTTAGTCACTAGATGCCCAAAAACGTTTGGAGCCATGCTGGCCATAGGTTTGACGCTCAATATCGTCATTACTGCATTTGCCAATATGGCGGTATCAGTCAAATTGGTACCCACAACAGGATTGACGCTGCCATTGATAAGTATGGGAGGAACATCATTTTTGTTCACATGTCTGTCATTAGGGATCATATTGAGCGTGAGTAGGTACGTAGAACAAGCCTATGAGGAGAAGAAGAATTTAGAAAAAATGGAAGCCGATGCTGAGAGTAATCATTAGTGGAGGGGGAACAGGAGGGCATGTGTTTCCAGCTATTGCTATCGCTGACGAACTCAAAGTGCAAGTGCCAGATTGTGAGATACTTTTTGTAGGGGCTCTTGGTAAAATGGAAATGGAACGTGTCCCGAAAGCGGGATATAAGATAGAAGGGTTAAATATAGCGGGTTTTCAAAGAAGATTGACATTCAAAAATGTGTTGCTTCCATTCAAGTTGATGGGAAGTTTGATAAAAGCCATCAGAATTGTGAATCGATTTAAACCTGATGTAGTCATTGGTGTAGGAGGTTATGCTAGTGGTCCGGTACTCAAAATCTCTAATTTATTGGGAGTACCTACCATCATACAAGAACAAAATTCCTATCCAGGCATCACTAATAGGGTTTTGGGAGCTAAAGCAGAAAAAATATGTGTGGCTTATGATGAGCTCCAAAAGTTTTTTCCCAAGGACAAATTAGTTTTTACAGGTAACCCAATACGTAAAGACATATTGGACAATCAGAAAGAGAAATATATTGCAAAGCAGGCTCTTGGACTAAGTCAAAATAAGAAAACAATTTTAGTCTTTGGAGGAAGTCTCGGGGCTGGAACGGTAAATGAAGCTGTTCTGGCCAACGCAGACGCCTGGATGCAAATGGAAGATATATCGATTATTTGGCAAGTAGGCCGTTTTTATTACGAAAAGTACAAAGACTGTGCCCTTGCTGGTAAACCAGATATCAAAATAGTTCCTTTCATTGAGGATATGGATTTGGCTTATAGTGCGGCAGATGTGGTAGTTTGTAGAGCGGGCGCACTCACCATTTCTGAACTTTCTGTTTTGGGCAAAGCGGCTATTCTAATACCATCGCCCAATGTAGCAGAAGACCATCAGACAAAAAATGCAATGGCATTGGTCAGTAAAAATGCAGCAATATTACTCAAAGATGATGAAGTCAAAGAGAAAATAATAGCTGAAGTCAAAAGTGTACTCAATGATGAAATAAAAAAACATGACCTACAGAATAATATTAAGTATTTTGGTAGGCCTGAGGCAGCAAAAAAGATTGTTGCTGAAATTTTGAAAGTCGGTACAAAAGTAAAAGCATGAAACTCAATCAACTGAAGCATGTATATTTTGTAGGTATCGGAGGTATTGGAATGAGTGCCATTGCAAGATACTTTAGAGCTCAAGGTGTTCGTATATCAGGTTACGACCGCACACGAACTGAGTTGACTCAAATTTTAGAGTTGGAAGGTATGAATATTCATTATGTAGATGATGTGGATTTAATACCCAATGACTTAGATTTGGTGATTTATACTCCTGCAATTCCAAAAGAGCATCAAGGAATGAAATATTTGAATGCATCGAATATTACTATTTTAAAAAGGTCTGAAGCTTTGGGGTTGATCAGTCAAGGTAGTCGCTCTATTGGTGTGGCTGGCACCCATGGCAAAACTACCACTAGTACTATGGTGACACATGTACTTAAAGTGGGTGGTGTGGATGTTTCAGCCTTTCTTGGGGGTATCTCCACGGATTATGCCAGTAATTGCCTTATTGGAGAAAGTGATGTAGTTGTTCTAGAAGCAGATGAATATGATAGGTCTTTTTTAAGGCTCAATCCATACATTGCCTCAATATCTTCCATGGATGCAGACCATTTAGATATTTATGGAGACGTAGGGGAAATGATAAGTGGTGGTTTTATTGCTTACACCCACAAGATTCAAGATAATGGCTTTTTGATTTTACGCAAAGGTTTAGAATCTAATTTTAAAGAAGAGGATATAAACGAATTGACATCAAGAGGTATCAAAATCTATACTTACGGCAGTGAGTTAGGGTCTGATATAAGGATTTCAAATGTTCAAGTAGTCAATGGAAAATATGTTTTTGATTATGATGGATTAGATAAATCAATTATACAGACAGAACTGAATTTGCCAGGTATGCACAACGTTGAAAATGCATGTGTGGCTATAACAGTAGGATTAATGAATGGAGTAGGGGTGGAGGCTATTAGAACGGCACTGAGTAGTTTCAAAGGCATCAAACGTAGGTTTGAAAAAATATTAGAAAGTGATGAGTGTGTCTATATTGATGATTATGCCCACCATCCAAGTGAAATAAAAATGGCCATAGATGCGGCGAGGACATTGTATCCTAAGCGAAAATTAACAGTAATTTTTCAACCGCATTTATACTCAAGGACACAGGATTTTGTAAAAGGTTTTGCAGAGGAATTGGACAAGGCAGATGAAGTGATATTAATGGATATTTATCCAGCACGCGAACTGCCTATAGAGGGTGTGACCTCACAAATCATTTTTGATTTAATGAATAATAAAAATAAAACTCTTGTCGATAAATCTGAATTAATGAATATATTAAATGGTAGGCCATATGAAGTGGTAATGACTTTGGGAGCGGGCGATATTGACACTTTTGTACCAAAAATAAAAGATTTTTTAACTAAAACAATTAACCAAAACCAATAACCA
>CAZBCV010000211.1:0-1862 GCA_964490495.1 uncultured Aureispira sp.
ATTACCAATTTCTATATTTGGAAATTCGCAAGTGGCCACTATATCACCAAAACCTACAGCTTTTCCAAAATTGACAACCGTAGATAAAGAGTATAATTCTTTTGAGCCAATTTTTTTACCGTTTTCAGTGCTATATCTTTGCAATCCACCAGAATATGAATTACTTTCAGGGTCGAAAACAGTTGAAACAACAGACCCCGTACCTGGCAATGCAAAAATACTACCAGTAGTTATTTGTGGATGGTATGTGGGATTAGTGATCCAATAGGCTTCATTGAAGAATACACTTCCACCAGATCTATCCTCTAATATCCAACTATCACCATTTTTAAAAGCTATATATAAATCACTTTTTTGCTCATCCAATCTACTTGCAAATTCATCACAATATATATGACCAATTCTATCCGTCAATGATATAAGCATGTGGCCTTCGTCCGTAAAATCTAAATCTGTCAACCATAATGAAGGAACACCATTGACTTTGGGTTTGTCCACCCAATCATTTAAAACCGGAATTTCGATATTAATTTCTTCCGTATCTCCAGTGTAAGGATCCATTCTAAAGACATACCCTGCATTACCCGGCGATGTCACTCCTACATATAATGCATTATTGTAATATTTTAATGCAAATGGATAAGAAGTTGTACCTACTGTAGGAATAGGAAAAGTAGTCGTGTTTCCTGCCGTAGGATTAACCGTTGGTATTTTAACCAATTGATGATTTTCAATATCTACTACATAAAGATATTTTTCATCCGGAGAAATAACTATTGCTCCTAAACCTTTTTTACCAACAGCTTTGCCATAATCACAATCACGGGGGTCGGTCACTTCTAAATCAGATACATCTATACCTAATTGTGATAATCGAGTAAAAAGCTCAGTAATATGCATTGTTCCATTCTTTCGAGTAACAAATATAGCATCATGTCCCGCTTTTAACCCTGAATGTTGTTTGACAAAAGAAGAAGTAAATATTTCTGCAGTTGAGCTTTTCCAAGCAATCCCCCATATTGAGCCAGTCTCACCATGTGCGGCAAACTTTCTTGCAGGTGTACTTGAACTAAAACCGTACTCAATGCCCACTATGGTAGGCTCCATGGTATGTTCTAAAGTAGTACCTTGTACAAAACAAGTGGTAACTATTTCAGTTTTTTCATTGCACAAATCTGCATCATAAGTCATTCCATAATTAATACTACATGAAGGCACAGAAGCGATTTGTACATTTGAACCATTGTCTGTTCCTATCAAAGAAGGATAAAAACCAGAATGGTTCTGAAATACTAATCTTACTTTGTCCCCATCATTCAGACCCTCAATTTTAAAAACACCATTACTATTAGTAACAGCATTACCCAAAATAAGTCCATTGGCCGAAGTAGCATTCACTACAATTCCAGATTTTCCTGGTTCATTGGAATCTTTGGCACCATTATTGTTGTAATCATGAAATACAAAACCCTCAACGCTGCCTGAGAGAGGAGTACATTGAGCATGTATTTGAGATGTAACACTCAAAAGTGCTATCATTGTCACAAATAAGTGACGATAAAATAATACCTCAATAGGGTATTGGTGAGTAAACAAATTTTTCATTTTTTGACCTTAGTTTGAAAAAATTAAATAATAATTTTGAATAATAGCGAGAAAAATAGCTACTATTAATATATCAAATATGTTGAAAGCCGAAATATCAACATAGGGATATCTAACTGATTATTACTGTTTTATATGTGGGAACAATCGAAACAACTATGTCAATCCAGACAAAACACTTCAATTGATGGGGCAAATATATGAATTATTTATAATATGTTGTATTAAAAACAAATTATTTTTTTTTATAATATGTA
>CAZBCV010000211.1:1962-4499 GCA_964490495.1 uncultured Aureispira sp.
ATTCTTATCAATGAAGATGATTTTGGAAATTTTGCGCATAATCCCGAGCCCCTACCCCATCATTTGACACAGCTATCAGAAAAAGTATTGGCTGAGAAAGCTCATCTAGGCATCAGTGTAGATCCTGATGTAGATAGATTGGCTTTTGTATGTGAGGATGGAACCATGTTTGGCGAAGAATATACTTTGGTAGCTATTGGTGATTACATCCTCAGTCAAAACCCTGGCCACTCAGTATCTAATCTTTCTTCGACAAGAGCATTGGCTGATGTAGCCACCCAAAACAATAGTACATATTCGGCATCGGCTGTAGGTGAAGTCAATGTGGTCAATGAAATGAAAAGAACACAAGCCAAAATAGGCGGTGAAGGAAATGGCGGTATCATACTCCCTGATCTTCATTATGGCCGTGATGCTTTAGCAGGACTGGCTATATTTCTCACATTGATGGCAGAAAAAGGAATCTCTGTAAGCAGCCTAAGAGATTCGTATCCTCAATATGTTATCATCAAAGACAAAATAGAGTTAACTCCTGAATTGGATTTAGATAAAATATTCGATCATTTAAAATCTACATTTCATAAGGAAAAGATAAATGACATCGATGGTTTGAAAATAGACTTTTCAGAAGGATGGGTACATATGAGAAAATCTAATACAGAACCTATAGTAAGAATTTATTGTGAAGCCCAAACTCAACAAAAAGCTACGGAATTGATTAATACAGTTAAATCATCTTTATAAATACTTTTTGATATGGTAGCCACTTCCACTTCTTTAGAACTTTATTTCGAGTCTTTTCGCAAAAACATCATAGGGATAGATACATCCTTTGACACCCCTTACGGTAAAAAGAAAATATTCTATGGGGACTGGACCGCTAGTGGGCGAATGTATGCGCCTATCGAAAAACTTTTGATGGAAAAGTTTTATGCTTATGTGGCCAATACCCATACAGAAACTAACACTACGGGCGGCACAATGACATTGGCTTATAAAAAAGCGCGTAATATTATAAAAGAACATGTCAATGCCTCATCTAATGATATCTTGATAGCCACCAATTCAGGAATGACCGGCGTGGTAAACAAACTCCAACGTATATTAGGGCTCAAAATACATGAAAAATTTCAAGCACACATTCACATTCCTAAAATCGATCGACCAGTTATATTTGTGACCCATATGGAACACCATTCTAATCAGACTTCATGGATTGAAACCATTGGTGAAGTGATTGTGATAGGTGCCACACCTGATGGACTCGTCGATTTGAATGATTTTGCTAGATTATTAGAAAAAAATAAGGACAGAAAAATAAAAATTGCTGCTATTACCTCTTGTTCAAATGTAACGGGCATTTTTACACCTTATCATCAGATGGCTAGTATGATACATCGCTACGATGGTTTATGTTTTGTGGATTTTGCGTGCTCAGCGCCTTACATCCATATTGATATGCATCCCCCAAAAGAGGATGAATACTTAGATGCCATCTATTTTTCACCCCACAAATTTTTGGGTGGCCCTGGCAGTAGTGGAGTTGTCATTTTCAATCAAAAATTATACAACAATAAAATTCCTGACAATCCAGGTGGTGGCACAGTGGATTGGACCAACCCATGGGGCGAACACAAATACCATGACGCTATAGAAGCCAGAGAGGATGGAGGCACACCCGCTTTTCTTCAAACCATAAGAGTAGCTCTAGCTATTCGGCTCAAAGAACAAATGAGTGTTGAGAAAATAATAGAAAGAGAACACGAACTCTTAAATAGAATTTGGCCAGTATTAGATAGCCTTCCTAATGTTCAGGTATTGGCCAATCATCATAGAAATAGATTAGGTGTTATATCCTTTTATATTGAAGATTGTCATTTCAATTTGGCCGTGCGTTTGCTTAATGATAAATTTGGTATTCAAGTGCGAGGGGGTTGCTCATGTGCAGGAACATATGGACACTACTTGCTAGAAGTATCTCATGAAATCTCTAAAAAACTAACTGACGAAATTAGTAATGGATTTTTAACCAACAAGCCAGGTTGGATACGAATGTCGATACACCCCACTATGACTGATGCTGAGGTGGACTACATCATGAATGGTGTCAAAGAATTGGCCCTTCATCATAAAGAATGGTGTGGGGACTACACTTACAATCCATCCACTAACGAGTTTTACCACAAAATTCATCCTGATATGGACGCAGAAATGGTAGAAAAATGGTTTTAAATTATTAGAGTTTATAATTTTAATGAAATGACAAAAACCAGCTTAATTTTTTGGACCATATTAACAGTTTTAATAATTTTATTTTTTCAAGTGAGCAGATACTTCATTATTCCTTTTGTTATTTTCTATAGATCTTATCCTTATGATTATTTGAAAAAGATATTGAAAGAAGAATAGGGTCAACAAATTGGTTTACATTTTTTTTGACACTTTAGTTCTACTTTGTTACATTATGGTGAATTGAGTTTTCCTACCACTTTATTGTTACCAATGACGATGTTCAGTTTAGAAAAATGGGAGGCAAA
>CAZBCV010000212.1:0-4486 GCA_964490495.1 uncultured Aureispira sp.
CATTTCGACCGAAGGGAGAAATCTGTACATCTTTTTGCCTCCCATTTTTCTAAACCGAACATCGTCATTGGTAACAATAAAGTGGTAGGAAAACTCAATTCATCATAATGTAACAAAGTAGAATTAAGGGTTACTTTTTAGCTTTTTTCCTAATTGCCTGATTTTGTAGCATTTTAATACTTTAATTTCATTGTAAAAATTATTTATTTTGTAAAAAATTAACAAATTATTTTGTTAGTTTGACCAAAGTCTTTACCTTAGTGGCAAAATTTAAAAGTTATGTCAAAATATAAATTAAAAACCAGCCCTAAGCGTGAAAACATGTCAATTCAAGACAAAGCCCAAGAAAAGAAATTTTTTACGGTGGCTATTGTTGTGACTTTGGTCGTCATATTGATGGTGTACTTTGTAATGAGATAGGGCATAAGCTTTTTTGAAGTTCCCTTTATTGTTATATATTCTTTTGGTATTTAAAAGCCTCAATTCAAGCTAGTAGATTCGGGCATTTGGGCTATGACTGTATAGGTATTTCCTTTTTTATGGAGTATCGTCTGCCATAGGTTGAAGGGGCGCATCTTAAATAAATAGTTGGTATCCATTTTGTCCACTATCCAAGAACCCTCTAGAAGTTCTTCTGCTAGTTGTCCTTCCGACCATCCACTATAACCCACGAAGAACTTCACGTTATTGTCTTTGATTACCTCGGTTTTCATAAGAAATTTCAATTTTTCAAAATCACCACCCCAAAAAACACCTGGACACACTTCATGTGTAGCATCCACCAAATCTCCCATATTATGGATAAAATGTAAGCTATCAGTAGCTACTGGACCACCAAAATATACTTGAGCTTGTGATTCTGGAAATCCAGCCACCAATTCATGGATTTTGATGTCTAATGTTTTATTAATGATGAATCCAGTTGTCCCTTCGGGATTGTTTTCTGCAATGAGAATAGCTGATCTTTTAAAATTAGGGTCTAGCATAAATGGTTCTGCCAGCAGTATGTTACCTGATTGAATTTCCATAAATCTAAAGTGCCAAAGTTTCTAAACTTCTATTAACTTTTTTAATCAAACCTCCTAATACCTTACCATTTCCACCTACTTCTATGAAGGTATTGATACCATTCTGCTCCATATTTTGGATAGTTTGTGTCCATTTTACGGCTCCAGTCAATTGATTAATGAGGTTTTGTTGAATGTTTTTAGGCTCTGATTCTGGTTGTGCCATTACATTTTGATATATGGGACATGTCGGTATTGAAAAATGTGTACTTCGTATGGCCTCTTCTAATTCTAATTTGGCAGGCTCCATCAACGGACTATGGAAGGCTCCTCCTACTTCCAATTTTAAGGCACGTCTGGCACCCACCGCAGTAAGTTTTTCTATGGCTTTGTCAATGCCGGAAATAGATCCTGATATGACCAATTGTCCTGGGCAATTGTAATTGGCAGCTACGACTACTTCATCTATTTCTGCGCAAACACTTTCCACTATATGGTCTTCTAGCCCTAATACAGCGGCAAGTGTGCCAGGATTTAAGTCACACGCTTTTTGCATGGCAGTAGCTCTAGCGAAGACCAACTTAAGTGCGTCTTCAAAACTCAAACAACCATTGGCCACAAGGGCAGAAAATTCCCCTAAAGAGTGACCGGCCACAGCATCATAATTCAATTCATGTCCTTTGGCTCGAAGAGTAGCTATAGAATGAACGAAGAGGGCGGGCTGTGTCACACGTGTTTGTTTGAGATCTTCCGCACTGCCTTCAAACATAATAGAAGATAAGTCAAAACCTAAGATTTCGTTGGCTTGTGAAAATATGGTCTTCGCTACATCGGAAGATTCGTATAAATCCTTACCCATACCTTCAAATTGTGCACCTTGGCCTGGAAAAACTAAAGCTGTCATTGATTTATTTAAGTTTAGAACTGATTAATGTTAGAAATTCATTTCGTGTTTCAAATTTTTCAAAAGCCCCTGTAAAAGCTGATGTTGTGGTTAATGAGTTTTGCTTTTGGACACCCCGCATCATCATACACATATGGCTTGCTTCGATGACTACAGCCACACCATACGGTTTGAGGGTGTTCTGTATGGCATGAAGTATCTCATGCGTCAATCTTTCTTGCACCTGAAGTCTGCGCGCAAAAACATCTACTACGCGAGGTATCTTACTGAGACCCACTACATAGCCCTTAGGAATGTAGGCAATGTGGGCCTTTCCATAAAACGGTAACAAGTGATGTTCGCAAAGAGAATAGACTTCGATGTCTTTGACGACTACCATTTCACTGTATTCCTCTGCAAAAAGTGCTGAATTGAGTATAGTTGCCGCATCTTGTTCGTAGCCTTGTGTTAAGAATTGCATAGCCTTGGCGGCTCGTTCCGGTGTTTTTAATAGACCTTCTCTGTTCACATCTTCACCCAATGCGGCAATCATAGAACTATAATTTGCTGCTATTGATTCTGTTACTTCTTCTGTATAACTGTCTTTTTTGCTGTAAGCCATATAATTTATTTTTCGCCGTAATATTCGGCATATATTGTGTCAGTTTCCTGAAGTTTGATGCAATGTAATTGACAGCCGATTATATGAGGTTCTAATTGGTCCCAAATTAAGACAGCCATATTTTCTGTGGTAGGCATCATACCTTCGGGTAGGAAATCTATATCCAAGTTGAGATTGGAATGATCTAATTTGTCTGTAACAACCTCACGGATGATTTTACTTAACTTTTTAGCATCGTGAACAAAACCAATCACAGGATCAGGCGTACCTTTGACTGTTACATACAAAGTATAGTTATGCCCATGCCAGTTTTTGTTGGCGCATTTGCCAAAAAAAGCAAAATTTTCCTCTTCGGTCCAGCTATTGATCCATAACTTATGGGCTGCGTTAAACTTTTCTACTCTTGTTAAATAAACTACTGCCATGTTCAATTTAAATCAAGGCGCAAAGATAAGGAATTTATTAATATTTTATGGCAGACTTTTAGATTTCTTGAGTATGCATTTAAAATTTTTATAGAACTCGCCCAATGACAAAAGTAAATTTACTCACCTATCATCCACTCACTTCCTTGCTCTTTCTTAAGGAATATATTATACCTACACCTAAGGATACCACAATGACAGAAAGTGAAAGCCATATGGGCAAATGAAATTGGAAGGACAAGAGCATTTTGACACCTACATACGATAAAATCACAACTAAACTGTACTTGAGATAATGAAAAGAATTGAGCATATTCGCCACAAAAAAGTAGAGAGACCTTAATCCTAATATGGCAAATATATTAGATGTGAATACCAAAAAAGGGTCGGTGGTTATGCCAAGTATAGCTGGAATACTGTCCAATGCAAAGAGTATATCTGTCAGTTCTATCAATACCAATGTCAATAATAAGGGTGTCGCAATGATCATTCCACGCTTTCTTAAAAAAAACTTCTCACCTTCCATCATCGAAGTCACGGGCATAAATTTTCTGAGTGTTTTATAAACGAATGATTCCTTTGGGTCAAACTCTTCCTCTTCGTCATCACCTATCATCTTGTAGGCGGTATATATCAGAAATGCGCCAAATACATATATAAGCCACGAGAATTTTTCTATTAAAAGCACACCAAATGCAATGGTCAATCCTCTAAAAATTAACGCGCCAATGATTCCCCAAAACAAAACCCTATGCTGATATTTTTGAGGTATTCGAAAGGATTTGAATATCATGGCTATGACAAAAATATTGTCCACACTCAACGATAGTTCTATAATATATCCCGTTAGATATTTCATAGATGCTTGTAGTGGTGATGATGTTCGGCTTGTATCCACCCATTCATAGAGATAAGCCGCATAAATCACGCCAGTAAATAATATGGCAATACTGGCCCATAATGCTGTCCATTTAGCCGCTTCTTTGTAAGATATTATGTGTGCTTTTTTATTAAATATACCTAAATCGATGGCTAAAAAAGCTAAAATCATCAATAAAAATAGTATCCAGAGGGTCATTTATTAAAAATTAGAAGTTAGAAATTAGAAATCTGATTGCTGAATTTAGATTTTAGATTGCGGCTGGAAAAATTGGGATGAATGGTTAAAGGTTAATAGTTAATGGTTAATGGTTATTGGTTAATGGTTTTGGTTATTGGTTAATAGTTAATGGTTATTGGTTATTGGTTTTGGTTATTGGTTAATGGTTATTAGTTAATGGTTATTGGTTTTGGTTAATGGTTTTGGTTATTGGTTATTGGTTAATGGTTTTGGTTAATGGTTTTGGTTAATGGTTAATAGTTAATGGTTAATGGTTTTGGTTATTGGTTAATAGTTAATGGTTAATGGTTATTGGTTATTAGATAATGGTTAATGGTTAAATCATCATTCATAAATCCTCATTCATTATTTTACAATCATAAATCTAAAATCATCATTCCTCAATCATAAATCATCAATCATAAATCCTCATCCCCCGTTGCCCAAAGT
>CAZBCV010000213.1:0-4466 GCA_964490495.1 uncultured Aureispira sp.
GAGATATTCACTTTATTAGACATTAGTCGGGGTCTTATAACTATTTCGGAATAAATGAACCCTACCTTTCCGTCATCAAAAGTATCTTGAGAAAAAACAACATTAGATAATAACAATACTAAGTTCAAAATAATAAACACGTGCTTCATGAAATAAATTTTTTAAGTTCAAAATACTAAATCATTATTTCAGTCTGTATGTTTACAAGATGAATGTACTTGAGCGTTAAATTTATTATAAAGTTTTACTACCTCTTTTTCCTATTCTTAAAAGCTTCTTGTGATTTAGCACTCATTTCTTTACCTTTTTTCCTGAAAAAATTGGCCGGTTTGGGTTTATCATCTCCTAGCAACTGTTCTATTAAGTCGGGCCTATTAAGTTTAGTGAGTCTTTGTCTGATCCAATTTCTATATTCTGCTTTATACCAAAAGAAATAATTGTTTTGAGTCTTTTTATCTTCTTGAGATTTAGGTGTAGTGACGGGTTGTAATGTATAGGGATGTACTCCCGAATAATATATAACGGTGGCTACTGTCATTGGTGTTGGCGTAAAGTCTTGTACTTGTTCCAATTTGAATCCCAATTCTTTAGTCTCAGCAGCTAAATTGGCCATATCTTCTTCGTGTGTTCCCGGATGAGAACTTATAAAATAGGGGATGAGCGGCTGTTTTAAATTGTGCTTTTCTTGTATTTTATCGTACTTTTCTTTGAATTTTTTAAAATATTTGAAGCCTGGTTTGCGCATTATTTTAAGTGTGGCATCACCTGTATGCTCAGGGGCTACTTTGAGTCGTCCACATACGTGACGCGTGATGAGCTGTTCCATATATTCATCATGGTTGCCATCTTGATTGTTTTTATTGAAATCATCCACCAGCAAATCATATCTTATACCGGAACTTACAAATGCTTTTTTTACTTCGGGATGAGCATCTACTTTTCTATAAATTTCAGTAAGGGGTTTGTGTGAGACATCAAGATTAGAACAAATGACTGGATGGATACAACTTGGGGCTTGACATCGTGCACATATACTTTCATCTTTTCCTTTCATGCGGTACATATTGGCTGACGGTCCGCCAATGTCCGAAATATATCCTTTAAATTCTGGATGTTTGGTCAATTGTTCTACCTCCCGCATTATAGAAGCTTCAGACCTTGAGGCTATAAATTTTCCTTGATGCGCTGATATTGTACAAAAGCTACATCCACCAAAGCACCCTCTGTGCATATTGATCGAAAACTTAATCATATCATAGGCGGGGATGGGACCTCGCTTATTGTATTTTGGGTGGGGCATTCTTGTATAAGGCAAATCAAAAGACATATCCATCTCTTGCTCTGTCATAGTCATATACGGGGGGTTGATCACCAAAGTTCTCCCCATAACTTCTTGTGTGATGCGTTGTGACTCCCACTTATTGGATTCCACTTCAACTATCTTGAAATTTGCAGCGTATTTGATTTTGTCTTTAAGGCATTCTTCGTGGCTAGAAAGTGAGACTGTTGGCCACTTTTTAGTAGGCGGCGCTGTATCAGCTATGAAGGCAGTTTGAGGAATATCTTTGATGGATGTTAATGGAACTCCTTTTCGTACAAGCTTTAGTAATTGTCTTAAGGGTTGTTCACCCATACCATATACCAACAAATCCGCCCTCGAATCTTCAAGTATTGTAGGCATCAATCTATCTTGCCAATAATCGTAGTGGGTAACTCTTCTCAATGAGGCTTCTATTCCCCCAATGAGTATAGGTACATCAGGGTATATTTCCTTTAAAATTTTACAATAGACCGATGTGGCATAATCGGGCCTAAATCCTGCTTCTCCGCCAGGAGTGTAGCTATCAGTAGCACGTCTTCTTTTGCTGGCCGTATAATGATTGACCATAGAATCCATACATCCAGCAGTGACACCAAAGAAATATTTAGGTTTCCCAAATTTCTTAAAGTCTCTCCAATCATCTTGCCAGTTCGGTTGTGGTATGATGGCTACTCTAAAACCTTCGTTTTCAATGATTCTTCCAATCACAGCAGTGCCAAAAGTAGGGTGGTCCACATATGCATCACCAGAAACTATGATGACATCAACTTCATCCCATCCTCTTTTTTCTACTTCTTGTTTAGTTATCGGAAGCCAGTCTGTTATGGGTCTTTGAGCAGATACACTCATATATATATTATTTTAGTGGTACAATAATACTTAAAGTTCAATTTTGTTCAACTTAATCTTTCAAAATACCCATTGTCTGTATTTTTTTTGACCTTATCCCAGTTATAATACTGCCCATTCATGGCAATAAAAACACCATGGGGTAGGGTTTGGACAAATGCTAAAGCTGCTCCTAAATTAAAAAAACCATCTGACGAATTACCAAATGCATAGGGTATCATGGCGCCGGTAATGATAATCGTCTTTGATAAATTTTTACGAGCGATATTCTCTGCAGTTTTTACCATCGTATCTGTACCATGAGTGATGACTATTTTGTTGTAGGGAGATCTTTCACAGTTGTGGGCTATAATTTCTCTATCAGCATCGGTCATCTGTAAGCTGTCCATCATCATTAGAGTTTTGATATCTATATTGAGTGTGCTTCTGCCTCTGTCAAACATTTGTGGAAGGTGAGTGTCTTTAAAAAACAGCTCTCCAGTGATATAATTATAATCTTTGTCAAATGTACCGCCGGTAATAAAAACCTGAATTTTTTCGTTGATGGTCATAAATGTATTGGGTATTTTAAGGCACAAAATTACTAAAAATTATTAAAAAGGTACGGTTTTTGATATTATAATTTATTATTAATTGTAATAACTTATATTTAATTGAATAACGAATTAAATTTATATATAATATGTTAGTATTAAACAGTAATAAAACTAAGTTGTGGTGGATTTTTGTTTTGGGAATCCTATTAATGTTGAATCTTCAATCTTGTTCCTCTTCTAAGGTTTCTCATTCAAAAAGTAAATATTCTACTTCTAATAAGCGATCGAATAAGGCCAAAAGTAGAACTTCAGGTTATGCTGTTGCCACTAAGAAAAAGAGTGAAAATATTACCAAAGAGGGTTTTAAGCCCAAATCAATAAATACTACTTCTGAAAGGCAGTCTATAGTGGAATTTGCACTTCAACACAATGGCACAAAGTATAGATCTGGTGGAAAAACTCCAGAGACAGGTTTTGATTGTAGTGGATTCACTAACTATGTGTTCAATAATAAAGGAATCCAAATTTCAGGACCATCGCATCAGTTGGCGCATTTGGGTCATAACAAACCTATGTCTCAACTCATACCTGGAGATTTAGTTTTTTTTGGTAAAGACAATCGGATTTCTCATGTTGCCATTGTGGCTGAAAATAAAGACAATCAAATTTTTGTGGTTCATTCCACCACATCTTCGGGAGTTAAAGTGGATAATATTTCTGCCTCTGATTATTGGTCAGGCATATTTTTGTTTGGAAGAGATATTTTGACAAAAAGTAAGTAATAAAGCCGTCATTATCTTAATATTTTGTAAAGAGGAGTCATTTCTAATAGCTTTTGTCATTTGGTGCGTAACTTTACACTTTGTAATTTATTCTAAATTTAATTTCAATAAATATTTAATTCATGTTAAATTTAATACTATTTGGTCCTCCGGGTTCAGGTAAAGGAACCCAAGCAGAAAAATTGATAGAAAAATATGGGCTTTTGCACATAAGCACGGGTGATTTGTTTCGCTACGAAATGGGCAATGATACCCCTTTGGGCCTAGAAGCCAAAGCATACATGGCTAAAGGTGAATTAGTTCCTGACGAGGTCACTATTGGCATGCTCAAAAACAAAGTGAATGAAAATCTTGAAGTAAGTGGGTATATTTTTGATGGTTTTCCACGCACCATAGTACAGGCGGAAGCATTAGATGCTTTTTTGAATGAAAAGAGTACCACAATTACAGCTTTAGTATCATTGAATGTGGGTGAAGAAGAATTGGTGGAGAGGATTTTGAATAGGGGAAAATCATCAGGTAGAGCAGATGATAATGATGAAGTTATAATCAGAAATAGAATTTCTGTATATCAAAGAGATACATCACATGTATTCGACTATTATCAGAAATTTGATAAGTCATTTTTGATTGATGGAGTAGGAAGTATAGAAGAAATATTTGATAGACTCACGACGGCTATTGATTCGGCGTGTAAGTAAAATTTAAAACAATTTGGCACAGCAAAACTTTGTAGATTACGTAAAAATATGTTGTAGGTCTGGAGCAGGAGGCTCAGGATCATCCCATTTACATAGGGATAAGAACACCAATAAAGGTGGACCTGATGGTGGAGATGGTGGACGTGGAGGACATATCATTTTGCGCGGAAACTCCAATGTCTGGACATTACTTTCTCTCAAATATCGTAAACATGTCATTGCTACAGAGGGCACAAATGGAAGTTCAAATAACAGCACCGGTGCCAATGGCGAAGAT
>CAZBCV010000214.1:0-4462 GCA_964490495.1 uncultured Aureispira sp.
ATGAGTAGATATGACATTTATTGAAAAGTTTAAGTAAAAATATTTATTGTTTCATCTTGTTGAGCATAGAACTAGTTAAAGAAGAAGATTCTTGCATTGCTCAAAATTATAAGATGAAGATGATATGTATTGGCCAAAAAAAATGTGCTTAGATAACAAGACCCTCTAAGTTATAGTCATTCTTCATGACTTGCAAAAAATATTCCGCCTCAGATTTTTCAAAAAACTGACCCACGCGAACTTTAAATATAGGCGTGTTTCCGTCATATTCATAAGCTACTGTGACCGGTTCAGCAAAAAATTTGCGCATATTTTTTACCATATCTTCGGCTACATCATAGCTTTTAAACACACCCACTTGAACCTTAAAAGATGGTTTGGATTTTGAATCATTAATGTAATTTTCGATACCATTATCTGATTTATCTGAAAATGAATTCTTTCTTTGTTCTTCAGAAGAGTATGTTGGGGATAGATTAATATTATGTTTGATAACATTCTTATTTAGAGGAGTATTGTAGGTCTCTAACCATTTTAGCATAGTATGGGGAGACATTGTCTGTTCCTTTCTATCCAATAATTCCCCTTTAGAATTGAACACCAATATAGTAGGTAAAAACTTAACATCATATATTTTTTTCATCTCAAAGCCCTGCAATTCATCTATGTCAATTTTTACGGTCACAAAATTAGAAGAAAGAAATTCTTCGACTTTTTCATTGGCAAAAGTTGTTTTTTCCATCCATTGACACGGCTTACACCATGATGCGCAAAAATCGACGATTATCAATTTATCATCTTTCGATGCAATATTTCTTGCTTCGCCAATATCACATAAAGAAAATATGGGTTTGCTGTCTTTCGCAATTAAAAGATGAGTCACAGTCATCAATGTTAAGAAGCTAATTATTACTTTAAATTTTGAAAATAACATAATACAATGAATTTATTTAATAAAAAACATAAATTTGACTCTCTAAAGAGTTGTGTATATAAAATAATTAGCATCTATAAAACAATACTAATAATACGATTAGATGTAAAACAATTATGATACCAAAATTTACAAAAACCATTATAAATCATTATATTACAATTTTACATAATGTTTAAAGCGCTTTTTAAGTAGTAGATATATGTGTAATAAATTTTTAAAATAATATTGTTTTTCTAAAAATAAAATAAGAAAAAAAATATAAAATATAAAAAAACCCTATCTTGTGCCACTTTTTTAAGTAGCCTACAAGATAAGGGTTTTTATTGAGGTATTTATAAGTTTTTAATATGTCAAAATTATATGCAAAAATAACAGGAATTGGAGGATATGTCCCTGAAGACATCTTATCCAATTTAGATCTTGAAAAGATGGTAGATACATCAGATGAATGGATCACCTCCCGCACAGGTATAAAAGAACGAAGAATATTTAAGAAAGAAGGGGGAGCAACGTCTGATATGGGCGTAGAAGCTGTCAAACATATATTGGACAGTAAAAATATTAAGGCGGAAGAAATTGACATGTTAATATGTGCTACTGTTACACCTGACACCTTATTTCCAGATACTGCCAATACCATATTGCACAAAATAGGGGCAAAAAATGCCTTTGGATATGATATTAATGCAGCTTGTTCTGGATTTTTATATGCCATAACCACTGGAGCAAAATTCATTGAATCGGGCATGTACAAAAAAGTGGTTGTTGTCGGTGCTGATATGATGTCTTCCATTGTTGATTATACAGACCGCACCACTTGTATCATATTTGGCGATGGATGTGGCGCAGTTCTCTTAGAACCTACAGAAGAAAAATCAGGCGTAATAGATGCGGTATTAAGAGGAGACGGGGCAGGCAGAGAATTTTTACATATGAAAGCTGGTGGTTCGCAAAGACCCGCATCTCTACAAACAGTAACCCAAAGAGAACATTTTGTTTACCAAGATGGCAAGCCAGTATTTAAAGCAGCTGTTACGGGAATGGTCAAAACTGTTAATGAAGTTTTGGAAAGGAATGGACTCACTGTTGAAGATATTGATTGGTTAGTACCTCACCAAGCCAATATGCGAATTATATCATCTGTTGGAAGTATGTTGGGTGTACCCAGTGAAAAAGTTACTGTCAACATCCAAAAATATGGGAATACCACAGCCGGGACTTTACCCTTGTGTTTGTGGGAATTTCAAGATAAATTCAAAAAAGGAGATAATATAATCTTAACGGCCTTTGGTGGAGGGTTTACTTGGGGCAGTGTGTATATTAAGTGGTAAACACCTATTTATCAAAATATTATATTTTAATCTAAAATAGCAAAAATAGATCACAGGACAAATTATTAATATTTACATTTGCTGAAAAGCAGTTAATTTGATTTAAGAACACATAGTTATTATAATTTTATTAACTTTGCGGCAATAATTGAAAATTTTTTTTAAAATGGCAAGCACATCAGAAATTAGAAATGGACTTTGTTTGGACTACAATAATGATATCTACACTGTAGTGGAATTTTTACATGTAAAACCCGGTAAAGGCCCTGCATTCGTAAGAACAAAAATGAAAAGCCTTACCAATGGAAAGGTAATCGACAACACTTTCCCTTCAGGGCACAAAATAGATGTTGTGAGAGTTGAAAGGCGAAAATTTCAATACTTATACGAAGATGAAAATGGTTTTAATTTCATGGATAACGAATCTTTCGAACAAATCAGCTTAGGAACTGACTTGCTTGAAAACTCGCAGTTTTTGAAAGAAGGTATGGAAATAGAAGTTTTGTTCCATGCTGAAAAAGAAATTCCATTGACAGCAGAACTACCCCAATATATTACACTCGAAGTTACCTATACAGAACCGGGCGTTAGAGGAGACACCGCCACAAATGTCACTAAACCAGCTACTGTAGAAACGGGTGCAGAAGTGAAAGTTCCTATCTTCATCAACGAAGGAGACAAAATAAAAATTGATACCAAAACTGGTTCTTATCAAGAAAGAGTTAAAGCCTAATCATAAACCCTAAAATTGTAGTACAATGAATTTCAAAGAAATACAAGAATTGGTCAAATTAATCAATGAGTCCAATTTGACAGAATTCAAAATGAAAAATAAGGATTTTGATATTCAAATCCGAACAGACAAATTTCAAAAATCTGTTGTTTCTCAGGTAGTTTCTGCACCTCCAATGGTAAGTGTTGCGCCTCAACCTGCCCCTGCACCTATTGCTACATCACAGACTTCAGAGAGTAATTCAACTCAACCTACTTCAGAAGATACTAAACCTGTTGGACAAAATGTCATTGAAATCAAATCTCCAATTGTAGGTACTTTTTATAGGTCATCTGGTCCTGATAAGCCACCATTTGTAAAAGTAGGAGATAAAGTGACTAAGGGTAATGTAGTTTGTATTATTGAAGCCATGAAATTATTTAATGAAATAGAAAGTGATGTCACTGGTACTATTGTGAAAGTATGTGTGGAAGACGCAGCACCAGTTGAATACGATCAGGTTCTCTTTTTGGTAGAGGCCTAAAACTTTCTTTCATTAACTTAATATAGTACATCATATGTTCAATAAGATATTAATCGCCAATAGAGGTGAAATTGCTTTGCGTGTCATTCGCACATGTAAAGAAATGGGAATAAAAACAGTAGCCATTTATTCAAAAGCTGATGCCGAAAGTTTACATGTTAGATTTGCTGACGAGGCTGTTTGTATTGGGCCGCCTCAGTCATCCGAGTCTTACCTCAATATACCCCGTATCATGGCGGCAGTTGAGATTACTAATGCAGACGCCGTACATCCTGGTTACGGTTTTTTGGCCGAAAATGCTAATTTTTCTGAAATTTGTCGTCAATCCGGAGTTAAGTTTATTGGTCCTACTCCTGAAATGATTCAAAAAATGGGTGATAAGGTCACTGCTAAGGAAACCATGATAAAGGCTGGAGTGCCCGTAGTACCCGGGTCAGACGGGTTAGTCAAAGATCTAAAACAAGGCATCAAAATAGCCAAAGACATTGGGTATCCTGTTATGATAAAAGCTACTGCCGGAGGTGGAGGCAAGGGCATGAGGATAGTCAATTCTGAAGAAGAGTTTGAACCCGCATGGGACAGCGCTAGAAAAGAAGCCAAAGCCTCATTTGGGAATGACGGTATTTATGTCGAAAAATTTGTTGAAGAACCTAGACATATTGAATTTCAAATAGTGGGCGACCAATTTGGAAATGTTTGTCACCTTTCGGAAAGAGATTGTTCCATCCAAAGAAGACATCAGAAACTAGTAGAAGAAAGTCCATCGCCTTTCATGACCCCGGAGTTAAGAGAAAAAATGGGCGATGCCGCTGTTAAAGCCGGAAAATCCATAAATTACGAAGGTGCAGGAACTATTGAATTTCTTGTAGATAAGTATAGAAATTTCTATTTTATGGAGATGAATACTAGAATACAAGTAGAACATCCTGTAACAGAAG
>CAZBCV010000215.1:0-2607 GCA_964490495.1 uncultured Aureispira sp.
AAGAAACTGGAGCTTATTATTTTTACCTTGACGAAGAAAAGGAAGGAAGACTTTACCGTACTTTCGACATGGGCTTGATAGGTGGATTTAATTACTATTTCAACAAAGGTTTTTATCTAGGTGTCCGATACGATTTTGGCCTCTTGGACGTCACCAATAACGATGTGGACATGCTCAAAGCCACTTACGACGAGACCAATTCAAAAATGATAAAGGCCAATCACTTTGATAGAAATTCTGGATTTCAGGTATCATTGGGTTTTAGATTTTAGAATAAAAATATCATATATGCTTCAACAATCGACGTTTGATTTTTTAGTTCGGCTCAAAGATAACAATAATAAGGAATGGTTTGCAGAGAACAAAAAAACGTATGCTTTGGCCAAAGATAATTATTATCAATTGGCCAACGAAATATTAACAGAGTGTCAAAAATTTGATGAAAGTTTGTCGGATCTCACCCATAAAGATTGCGTATTTAGAATCAACAGAGACATTCGGTTTTCAGCAGACAAATCGCCTTATAAAACTAACATAGGCATAGTTCTTAGTCCTGGAGGAAAAAAGGCCGCCTCAGCATCATATTATCTACACATTGAGCCAGGCGCGTCATTCATAGGTGGTGGACTTTGGATGCCGCCCTCTGACATTTTACTCAAGGTGCGCAAAGAAATTTCATGGTTTTATGACGAATTGAAAGCGATAATTTCTCATTCTGACCTCACACAATATTATTCGAGTTTTGACAGCAATATGGCACATAAATTGACTCGTGCACCTAAGGGATTTTCAGAAGATGACCCCGCTATTGACCTTCTCAAACTCAAAAGCTTTGTGTTCACTGCACCTATACCAGATAAAATAATTCTCACCGATGATTTCATAAATGTGGCCGTTGAACACTTTAAATCCATACGGCCTGCGCTTGATTTCATAAATAGAGCCATACAAAGCGACGAAAACGGTGGCATATAAAATAACCCTACATAAAACAACCTAAATGAAAGACGGATACATCAGTTCAACCACAGAAAACAAAATCACAACTATTGAATTTTTTCACCCTGCTCAAAACTCGCTTCCTTCACATCTTCTCGAAGAGTTGTCCAAAAAAATAACCGAAGCTGGCGATGATGAAAACACAATACTCATCTTATTGAAAAGTAGTGGAGATCGTACTTTTTGTGCTGGAGCAAGTTTTACTGAATTGGTCTCCATTGATAATTATGATGAGGGCAAAAAGTTTTTTATGGGTTTTGCCACTGTCATCAACGCCATCCGTAAATGCCCAAAAATTGTTATCGGTAGAGTGCATGGAAAAGCTGTGGGTGGCGGCGTGGGCTTAGCCTCCGCATGCGATTATTGTATGGCTACCCAATATGCATCCATAAAACTATCTGAGTTGGCTGTAGGTATTGGTCCTTTTGTGATTGGTCCGGCAGTGGAAAGAAAGATAGGTCTTTCAGCTTTTAGCCAAATGGCCTTGAATGCCACTGAATGGCAAACTGCTCAATGGGCTCAACAAAAAGGCCTTTTCACCGATGTTTTTGATACTACTGACCAATTGGACGCCTACATAAAACACTTTTCAGAAAATTTGGTCCAAAAGAATCCCACCGCACTGCGCCTGCTAAAAAAAGTATTTTGGGAAGGAACACAGCATTGGGATGAGTTGTTAGAAAAACGTGCTGAAAAGAGTGGCCAATTGATTCTTTCCGAATTTGCAAAAAACGCAATAAATTCATTTTTAAAAGGCGCATAATATTCGTCTATCGAATAATTGATGTTACGAAATTTATAACAATAACGTTGATTTAAGGAATTTCTTCATGGTTTTACCCAATCCTACCTGGCTAACGCAAGGCAAACAGGCTAAATACTTCCCCTACCTGTCTAGCAAGTTGTACTAAAATGGAAAGACTTTATAAATTGGTCTTAACTAAACGGTACCGAAATTTATACTCTATATCGTAAATTGTAGATAACTTTATAAAGTTTTATCTTTTTTCTGAAAAAGAAAATAGACTTTTGGCAATGGGATTAATGGGTGGGCTTCGTGTTGATTTTGGAGATCGTCAAATTATAATCATAGCCACTGTTCTATTCTCAACTTTCATTTTACACTAATTGTACGAATTCATTTTCGAGTTTTACCCGAAAGTTTATTTCAGCTTTAAGCGCTCTGAAAACTTTGATTATTGTATCTATTGTTGCACTGTTTGCACTGCTTTCAAGTTTAGAAATTTGTGACTTTTGAACACCGATTAGTTCACCTAATTGTTCCTGGGTTAAATTTCGATCCTGGCGTGCTTGTTTGATCATTTTGCCAATGATATCCATTCTTAGCTCGTACTCATATTCGTCTCTATCTTCAGTTCCTTGTTTGCCAATGTACATATCCTTCATGTCAGCAAGGGTATATGTCTTCATTTCTTTATTTACCATTTTATATCTATTTTTTTACTGCAAAATACTCACTTCTGATGTTTTCAGCCTTTTGAATTTCATTTTTTGGCACTTTACTGGTCTTTTTTATGAATCCATGTGTTGCAATTACCAATGTATTTCTGTTATTTGACTTATCCCAAAAAGCTAATAATCTATGTT
>CAZBCV010000215.1:2707-4443 GCA_964490495.1 uncultured Aureispira sp.
CTTCCAAAAATATGGTTTCAAAATTCTTCAAACTAAATTTTCAGCAAAGATAAATAAAGTTTCTATATTTGGCAACTTTAAGTTTCGTAAAAAACATATTTATTTTTTTCAAGTAGCTTTTTTGTGAGTAAAACATTTCGTTTATGCCAAGCATGAACATATAGAGCATATCGTAGAACAAACAAAGACATGGGTGGGTTTCATTTTTCACATTGTTTCCTGTCTATCAATTCCTTTCGATACTTTACCATTTCGATAACTAATTCTTTGGGTATAGGTTTCGATAGAGGAAATTGAACTGAACCTTTCGCTTTTTTATATTCACTTAGTCTTTCTCTAAAATGTTCCATTGTTGTTGGATGAGGGTAAAAGCCAATATGCTTTTTATAACCCGCAATCATAATTTGTTGCTCTCTTTTTCCACCTTCGATTAGAGCAAATGAAGGAATATTGTAGTTTAAAAGTAGTGATGCATTTGGAGCAGCTTCTAATATATACTCACTTAATTCCTGAAGAGCCTTCCTAATGTTTTCAGGTTGGCTTCCCAAATATTCATTAAATGAGTTACTTTGACTTCCTTTTTCCATTTTTAAGGTTATTGATTTGACTCTACATAATTTTTAAAGTTGTTTAGAATAGCTTGCCAGCCTGCTCGCTGCATTTCATCTGAATTTGTCCCTTCCGCTTCAAAAGATTCTGATAGTTTGACCTCACCATTAATTTCGGTAAACCTAATTTCCACTTTTCGTCCGTCGGACATGGTATAGATTATCGATTCATATTCATTTATATGGTCGTAAACTCCAGCAAAATCAAATCCCATACTATCGTCTTTGGCTTCCATACGCCAATTAAATTTGCCTCCCGATTGCAAGTCATTTGTTGCTTTTGGACAATGCCATTCAACCGAAGCAAAATTCCAATTTATTATGTGATCTGGTTTTGTCCAACATTCCCAAACATTGATAATTGGTGCTTTAATGTGTGTTTCAACTGTTATCATCATTTATATTTTTTGATTTTAAGACACAAACATAAAAAAAATATTTAATAGAGGTTAAAATAAAAAACAAATTTGATTTTGGCATGTCATTTTAGACCTGCAAAGAGTTCACTTTTTACCCCGAATACGCAAGGTTTTTTTATTCCTTTTGGCACTTTTGTGGCTTCCGCTATGACTTACGGGAAGGGCTTTGGTGTGTACGAATTACTGTTGGCTCCACCACTACCTTTGGTTATTATGGTTTAAATTTTTCAAATGTATTTCCATTCAATTTATACGCACCATTTTCATGTGTTCCAAGCCAAAGGTCGCCAGTATTGTCTTTGTAAATACTGAATAGAGTAATGTCTTTTGAATTATTTTGAACTACATAATGAGTAATTTTTGTTCCATCATATTTCCAAACTCCATCACGATAGGTTACAAACCACAAATTATTCTCGTTGTCTCTTTCCGTTGAAAGATACTCGTCCAAATTGCTGTCCTTTTTCCCATCTAAACCACCTATGCTTTCGTGTCTTGTGTAGAACTTATGGCTATTTAGTGTGGTGATGTCATAAACACTATAACGATATTCGGTATTGAACCAAAAGTCACCATTTTTGTCTTCTGTAATCGAACGCACTCCGTTTGCCCCTTCATTGCGAAATTCTGTCACATCTTCTTCTGTAATCCAATCAAACGATTTCCCATCGTATCGGCACACTCCTACTGGGTTTGTGCCAAACCAAAT
>CAZBCV010000216.1:0-4435 GCA_964490495.1 uncultured Aureispira sp.
CTTCTTTTGTGTCCACAAAATTTTGTGATTTTCCGTACTGAGAAATCAAAACAAAGCAAAATAAAATCAAGATTTTTAAATATTTCATGGGTCTAAATTTTAATAATCATGAAGGTTGAGATTATCAACCTTCATGATTTATTTTTAATATTAATCGACAATAATCATTTTCTTAGTAGCTGTGAAATCACCGCTTACCAAGGTGTAGTAAAGTACACCGCTCACTCCTAATTGCTCTTTTGTGAATACTTCACTGTTCAAGCCTTTGGTTGCTTCGATGTTTCTTACCATCACTACTTTTCCAGTTACATCATATACGCTCAGTGTTGCTGCTGCAGCGGCTGGCATATTAAAGTTGACTGTTGTCTCACCTTTCCATGGGTTTGGCTCGTTTTGGAACAACTCGATACTTGCTACCGGTGCTGTTCTTACACTCAAGCTTACATTGCCTACTTTAAGGTCGCTGTTGTATGACTCTGCTTTCGTTACATCTGAATTCAAGCTTATCATTTCACTTACATTCATCGCCTGATCAGCTTTTACTACAAGTGTAAACAATACGTCTCCTTCTTTTGCATTGATCGCTTCGTTGGATGCATAAGACATGGTTACTACTCCGTTGTCTAATACGCCTACGTTGCTGGCATTCATCTCGATAGCGCCACCATTGATGCCTACGAAGCTTGCGCCTTTAAGGTGCATGGTGTACTGGAATCCTGCCACATCGCTGAAGTTAGCTGCTGTTACTGGTATTTCTACCACTGCTCCTGCTGCTACTACTGCATCTGCTACACTCATCTCTACATTGCTGTTGCTTCTGCCTTCTACCGTTGGGTTGTTGACATTGGTGGTAACGTTTCCGTTTACATCTCCTATCTTAACCGCTACGAAGTTGTTGTTTGCTCCATCTGGAGTAGAACTAACCTCTGTAAATGAAATCGGATTTACATTTACTGTAGTACCTGCTACAGGGAATCTCCAGCTTTCATTTGTGAATGTGTTGCTTACTCCTAAGATCACCTTTCTCAATTCTGTTAAGTCAGATGCTGTAACTCTTCCGTCATTGTTGGCATCTGCTGCTATCAACTTGTAATTACTGTCAAGTAACTGCATGCCTAAGATGTGTCTTTGGATCATTACAAGGTCTAATGTGCTTACTCCGTTTAAGTAATCTCCACCTTTGTTGGCTTCAACTACATAATCAACTGCATCAGATGTTAATACATCAAATGTACCGTTGGCATTGGTCAACACTGTTTTAGGGAACTCTGTCACAAATGGATTAACTGATACCGTTACTTCCACATTGTTTACAGGTGCTCCTGTGGCAGTAGCTACTGTTCCAGTTACTGGTCTTGAACCTGATCCGCCACCTCTTACATCTAATACTACTGTACAGTAATCTGTATTCCAAGCCTCATCCCATACATCTACATTTACATTGTAGGTGCCTGCTGCTGTCCATACTTTTCCTGCACTTCTCATAGATGGTAACCATCTGTATGCATTTCCTGCGTTATACTCTGCTGCTGTCGCATTTACACTTCCTGTTGCTCCTGCTTTGTAGAAGTGTGGCTCATTTACTCTCGCATAGATGGGTGCTACTCCATCAAATGTAAAGTACAATTTAGACTGTGGTGAACAGTTGTCAAATGATCCTTTGTCGAAGTCTTTTGCCCACAATTCTACCATCGCTGGTGTGCCTTGCATCAATGCTGTACTCAAGCTCACGCAGTAAGGTGTCGGTGCTTTTTTGTCCACTACCATCACGGTGCTCTCACACTGATCTACGTTGCCACATCCGTCTGTGATCTTCCACAATACTTTGTGGCTGATGTTCTCTGCATCCAGGATGAAGGCTGGCATTCTTACTGTTCCACCGCTCGCTGCACTTGGTCTTACATACGTTACATATACCAAGTCTGCCAATGGGAAGTTTGGATGCTGATTCTGTAATGCTACCCACGTTGGGTTCAACTGGCCTGCTATCAATCTCGGCTGTGGTACCCAGATACCATTCCATGATTTATTTACGAAGCTGGATGCCAATCTGTCTACTGTGCCATCTGCCCAGCCGTCAAAGAACATCTGCCACTTAATCCAGCTCTCCTCTGCACATACCAATTGGTCTGTCGCTGATGCTTCCAATACTACACTCGCCTCACAACCTCCGTTCGGATTGGCTGGATTTGGATTCGCTGCAAACATCTGGTCATTACAGGTCAATACCGGTGCTATCTCATCTTTGAACGCATACCAGTGTACAAACGGGCCTCTGTCTTCATTCGTACACCAGTTTTTGTAGTTGTACTCTACTCTCCACTTCTTACATGCTCCATCCTCAAACAAGAATGTGTCTATCTTGATATTCTCACCTACGATGTCACACTGTCCGTAATTTACGATCGGTTTTTTGATCGTTGGATTACTTGCATCTCTCGCATCTGATAACTCAAAGTTACACTTGGTCCATTCTGTCGTTTGGTTGTTTTGTGGGAACGTCACTGTAAATGGCGCGGTAACTGTCACTACGGTAATGAATTGTGTACAGGTTACTACCACTGTGCCTTTCGTTACTTTGAATGTTCTTCTGATTGTTCCGCTCTTACATACATCGTTGTGCACTCCTACCCATGCATCTGTGTACGTGATGTCCAGGTTTGAACACAAGTCGTACGCTTTAGGATAGCCTGTCATCGTAAGATTTACAGCACTTACCGGTGTATCTTCTCCTATGCTTAGATTCAACTCCATGTCACATGTCACTACTACGTCTCTTGGACATACCAATGATGGTGGCAATTTGTTCTCTACTCTTATGGTTACCCATGTCGTGTTGTAATTATCACGCAACTCGGTATCTCCATTATACACTATCTCATTATCTCCGTAGATACCATTCATGTTACCATCATCCCATACTCTCAACTCTACTTCATGTAAACCATGATCTGAGCCTGCAGGGATATCTTCACAACAGAATTTTACGAACTCGCCGCCATCTGTATCCTGTGCATTGTCATTAGGATGGAACCATACTGCACCCGGTACTTCACTTGGGAATCCGTTGTTGTTGTTATATGTGCTGTTGTTATCGTGCGTACCATTGGCTCCTACGTTGCCACATGATCCACCACTCAATCTTCTTACCTCAAATCTTACCGGTGTACAATGGTCATAGGATCCATTGTCTATCTGCCAGCCATAGATTTTGCCTGCGCCATCTGCTCCTGTTCCTGATCCTGTCAGGCTCATCACGATGTTCTGCTTAGCTACTGCTACCGGTGGACTTGCATCTATTACTGTTACAAATGCTACTTTCTCTGATGTATTTCCACAACAGTCTGTAGCCCAGTAAATGATCGCATGTCTGCCTTTTGGCATTCCACTCAATGTATAATTCGGTTGCGTGCCGCTCAATGTTACACCTGCAGGTACTTTTACGCCCCACTTCAACTCCTCTGCCTTGGCACAGTTGTCCTGTAACTCCCATGGTTGGTCTACTACCCAGTTGGCTGTACAGCCCCATGGATCTACTCCTACTACATGGTCTTTTACGCCAAATGTCGGCGCTTTCTCATCTGTGGCCTTGATCACCTGGATGTAATTAAATACATCGCCTGTACACCAGTCAAGGATTACCCATGTTCTGATTACTTTCATGTTGCCTCCACAGCCAATACCACATGCATTGATCATCTGGTCTGTATAGGAAGTGTAGATGTTACATACTCCATTGTCCACTTTTTGTGGGTGGAAGTTACCGTCAAATCCGATCTGTGGATAAGTGAAGTAACCGTTTACATAACCTTCATGTAATTCTACTACTGTCGGTGTTTGTGCCCAGTCGTCTGCATAGATACCGATATTGGTAGCACTTGCAGGTTGTGGTCTTGAATCTACATCTGTATAACCCGCTATCGCCTCTGGACTTGCATCCAATCCACATGTAAGATTTACATCTCTCGTAGGTAAGGTTAGATCAAATACAGTGATTTGATTGAATGTGAAAGTTTGGCTACATAAGGTAGTATTGCCTTTCTCATCTGTAAACTTCCAGTCTCTGATCAATTTGCTCGCACCACAGTTGGTACTTGTGATTCTATCTTCAAATGATCTGCTTACCGGTCCACATGCATCGATTGCTACTGGTGGTGCTGTCAATTTACTTCTGTTCGCATTTAGACCAGGTATGTTATATAACATACCAACTGTCTCTCTCTTCACTACTTCGATATCGTAACATGGGAATTGACATGCCGGATCATCAGATGGATTTACCAGCGTAATGATCTGACCTGGGCCTGTGATATTTACATTGTAAGCACCTGTTGCGCCTGCAAATGGACTCCACGTCGTAAAGATATAGTAGTAAGTGGTTCCTGCTGTAAGATTGATGGTGATCAATGGATCCAATCCACCTGCTCCATCATCA
>CAZBCV010000217.1:0-4409 GCA_964490495.1 uncultured Aureispira sp.
CATGGTGTCTAAAACCAGGAACAGCTACACTTAATCTTGTGGTGACCGATGAAAACAATTGTAGTAGTACAGCCACATCTACTATTACTTTGGCATCATGTTTTGATTTAGCATTAAGAAAAAGAGTGGCGGACCCTACAAAACAATATTACCCAGGAGATTCGGTCACTTTCACTATTGAAGTGTTTAATCAAGGTACCATAGATGCTCAAAATGTCAACATTACAGACATGCTGGATGAAAACATGGACTTTTTAGTTCAAGACAATACAACGGCAATCACCGGAAATGCAAGCCTATGGACAACAGATTCTGATAACCATCAAAATATTATTATTGCAACATTACCATCTTTTACGAAACAAACAGTAAAAATAATACTTAGAATAAAAGAAAACACAACATCAAATTTTATGATTAATTGGGCAGAAATCACATCAGCTCAATCCCTAATAAATGAACGCACAAAAGATGACCCAATAGATAGAGATGATTTCGTACCGCCATGTATTAATTGTGAAAGTGTAGAGCTAGATGATGAGATTTGCGATGAAGCCAACGAAACAAATTTTCCAACAGAATGTGACACACCTGATGATCTACTGGATGAAGACAAAAAAGACTTTGCTATAGTTAGCATATGTCAACTTGTGGGACAAAGTATCATTCAGCCACAATGTACAACTCCAGAGATGAGGAATGATGGTATTCAGATTTCAAGTTTATCCCAACATTTGGCACCACAAAATGATCCCAATATTAGTTTACAGTCTGTGCATGCCACATATCTGGAGGCTTTAGAGGGAAGAAATTCTATCACTAATCGTATAATATTTGTACCAGGTAATGGTGGAAACAATGCGACATCAGGGACTAGAGATGGTCAAGGTAATCTTAGAGTTTATGCCAATCAAAATGTAGAGATTTATGGAAGACTATTGGATAATGATGGCTGTGTGGCGGTATCAACTTTGGCTTTAGACTTCACATTAACACCCGTTATTACTACGGATTTGGATTCAAGAATTGATGTCGTTGAAGGACAAGAAAATGTATGCATTCAGGTAGAAACAGACAACAGTTTGCAAATACCATTGGAATATCAATGGCAACAAAACAGAAATGGTACATTTGTAAATATTGCAGGCGCCAATTCCGATGAATACTGTATTGATAGAGTCACTACTGATCTGGATAGAAATCAATTTCGAGTTTTGATTTTTGATGCTAATTCAAATAATCAAAGTTGTGCTCTGTTTTCATCAGCTGCAATGTTAGATTTGGATAATGAGCCAGTATTGGTATGTAATGATGTTATTAATGTATCTGTAGATGATAATTGCGAAGTTATTATTACGCCTGATATGATATTGGAAGATCCAAGAGCTGTACATAGAATAGAAATCCGTATTGAAAACCAAAATGGTCAATTTGTGAATATGCCATTAAACGGCGCACATATAGGACAAATGTTTACAGTTCATGCTGTGGATATTTTTACAGGCAACTCATGTTGGGGTAAGGTAAATATCGAAGACAAACTCCCTCCTGTCATCACATGTCCAATGGACTACACTGTCAGCTGTACCAATATCGCTTTCTTCCCACCAGTACCTACTTTTAGAGATGCTTGTGATGCTGGTGCTACCATCAGACTTGTCAGCAATGAGCTACGAGAAATGGACTGTACTGATGCTAGTGGATACAGAGCAGTAAGAACACTGACATACATAGCTCAAGACAAATACGGAAACGTATCTGCACCTTGTACTTTTAGAGTCAATTATACACCTGTCAATATTGAAAATATAGTTTGGCCTGCCAATCACGAATATTCATGTACCAATTCACCAGCATGGGATACTAATGGTAACGGATATCCTGATTTAGCAGAAGCGGGAATTCCTTCCATTGGTGGGTTCAATTTAGCATCGGTAGTTTCCGGTACAGCCAATAATATCGAATCTAAACACTTCTGTAAAGTCAATGTCACCTATTCTCATGTCTCCATTCCACTTTGTGGCAATACTTTCAAAGTAGCTAGAGATTGGACTGTCTTAGATTGGTGTTCTGGAGATATCAGAAAACATACGCAATTAATAGCAGTTGTGGACAAAACACCTCCTTCTATCAGTTGTCAATCCAATGTAGTACATCAATTGTTTGCTACACATTACAGATGTACAGCTGACTTTGAAGTACCCGCACCTAATGTGACGGATTGCAATAGCACAACGTGGAGTGTTGCTTATACACCAGCTGAGGGTGAGTCTTCAGCTCCTACCAATGCTATCTATATTACGGACAATGTATCTATCAATAATGGTGTCTATACCATAAAAGACTTACCGTACGGACGTACATGGATAAGATATACAGTCGTAGACGCTTGTGACAATATCGCTTATTGTTACTCTGCAGTAGAAGTAAAAGACAATATCAAGCCTACTCCTATCTGTGATGAAACAACTGTTATCAGCTTAAGTGCAACAGGTGACGCTCGATTGTTAGCTCCATCTGTAGATGATGGTTCGCATGACAATTGCTCTGATGTCACTTTGGCTATCAGACGTATGAATAATAATTGTACATTGAGTCCTGATGCGACATTTATAGCAAATTATGATGGTGCCAGTTTCTATGATTTCGTAGATTTCTGTTGCCTAGATCAAATTGACAATAATCAACAAGTAGAACTCCTCGTCATCGACGCCTCAGGCAATATGAACACTTGTATGGTCAATGTAGTCGTACAACAAAAAATACTTCCTGTCTTAACAATACCAGCCAATATAACAGTAGATTGTGAAGAAGGAACATCACCCACTGCCCTCAATTCTTTTGCATCGTTTGATAGGCCATGTGATATTTATGAATTAGATTTTGTAGATGCTTCAACTGATGGTGATTGTGGAGAAAAAACCATAAGAAGAACATGGAGAGTGAAGGAGAGAAATACAGGAAGGGTAGTTGTTTCAAATGTACAAACGATAAATGTTCGAAACCTTACACCATTTAATCTCAATAGCATCACTTTCCCTGCCAACCAACTATTGGTGAATCAGTGCCAACAAGCGCAAGACTTTGGTCCACACAATCCTGTTACGGGTGGTTTCCCTACATGGAATAAAGTAGGCTGTAGTCAAGTAGCAGTGTCTTATGAGGACCAGGTTTTTCAAGATGTTGACGATGCTTGTTTCAAAATCGTTAGACGCTGGACAGCTATTGATTGGTGTACTTATGATGTCAACAATCCGTCCACAATCAAAACACACCATCAAACCATCAAGGTGATAGATACTGAAAAACCCACCGCTATATGTTCTACTATCAATGAAGAAGTCATAGACGGTTGTAGTAAATTAGTGACCTTTATGGGTGCAGGTACAGACACTTGTACTCCTTCCGAAGAGCTTACATATTCATACAGTGTCAATGGTGGTCCTGCGAAAAATACAAGGGAATTCAGTGAAGTTCTCAATGTGGGAATTCATGAGGTACAGTGGATAGTGACTGATAAGTGTGATAATTCACATTCATGTGTTCAATTCATCAATGTGAGTGATGTTAAAAAACCGACGCCTTATTGTATCACTGAGTTAACGACCGTACTCATGCCATCAACTAACACTGTAGAGATTTGGGCTAAAGATTACAATCATGGTGGGATTGACAATTGTACGGGACAATTGAGATTTACATTTAGCGATGTACGGCCTCCTTACAATACAAGAACTACCAATGGCAGAACTGAAAGATGGAGTAATACAGACAACTCTTCGTCTTTGAGATTTACATGTGAAGATATAGGTATGCACGAATTGGATATCTACGTATGGGACAATGCCGGCAACTTCGATTTCTGTACAGTGCGTATCAATATTCAGGATAATGCCAATAATTGTGGTCTTTCTCGTCCAGCATTTGTTTCAGGGACAATTCTGAGAGATATTGCGCCAATGGTCGGTATAGATATTGTAGTAGAAAACGAAATTTCTTCCGAAACGCAAGTCATTCGCACTGATACAAATGGTATATACCAATCCGATGATTTCGCCAATGATGTAACATATAACTTGACACCAGTAAAAGAAGGAGATTGGATGAATGGGGTTTCTACCTTAGATTTGGTACTTATTCAAAGACATATATTAGGGATTCAGGAATTCATAAGTCCCCTCCAACATATAGCCGCTGATGCCAATAATGACCGAAGATTAACGGCTTCAGACTTGTCCGAAATTCGAAAATTGATATTGGGCGTTACTGATAAATTAGAGAAGAATGAGTCATGGAAATTTGTAGTGGACAACAACACTCCTTCACAAAATCCATGGATGATGCCATCACTAGCTGACTTTAGGGCTGTAGCCAATGCAGAGTTTAACTTCAATTTCAAAGGTATCAAA
>CAZBCV010000218.1:0-4408 GCA_964490495.1 uncultured Aureispira sp.
CCAAAGATTCAAACTCAATTTTAGCCTTGCTTTTTTGGATTACAAATTCAGGAGTGCTTACTGCTTCTTTGACCACTTCTTTGACCTCAGTTCCTTTGATCTCTTCCATTGTAGGCTTAACCGCCTCTACTGCTTTTTTGCCAGTTTTACTGACTTTGTTTTGAGCGTTTAAAGAAAAGCTCACTACAACTAATAAAAAGAATAAAACGTTTTTCATGATATTTAATAAATTTATGATTTTTAAAAATTTTCGCAAATATAAGCATAAAATGAAAAATGAACTTAAAATGTTACAAATTCTCTGTTAAAATAGTGTTAAACGATTTTTTTAAAAAAATTTGAAATAATAAATCTTAGATCCAGAATTATAAAAAGTGTACAAAATATCTAAAGCTAATGAATACCTACTTTCTAGCAAACTTCTACTTTTAAGCTGGATAAACAATCAAAAATGTTTTTACTCTTTCAAAAATTCAATAATACTATTTGCATTTTTTTCACCTACTATTTTTTTTATATCTTCAAAAGGCGCTTCTTTTATTCTTTGAATAGACCCAAAAGCTTTGAGAAGTTTTTCTGAAGTCAATTTACCAATCCCCGGAATTTGAGTAAGCTGAGTGCCTAAAAAATTCTTAGACCTTTGATGGCGATGAAACGAAATGGCAAACCTATGCGCTTCGTTGCGCGCTTGTTGGATGAGTTTTAAGGATTCCGATTTCTTATTGATGTAGAGAGGTAGTGGATCATGAGGGAAAAATATCTCCTCCAACCTTTTAGCAATGCCTATGACCGTCACTTTGTCGAGAATATTGAGCATTTCCAAACTCTTGACAGCAGAACTCAATTGACCTTTTCCACCATCAATAATAATCAATTGAGGCAAAGTTTTGCCCTCTTCTACCAATCTTTTGT
This sequence comes from uncultured Aureispira sp., assembly GCA_964490495.1. Taxonomy (GTDB): domain Bacteria; phylum Bacteroidota; class Bacteroidia; order Chitinophagales; family Saprospiraceae; genus OLB9. Next base: position 913 of record CAZBCV010000218.1, read on the forward strand.
AACGCCGATAAACCACCTCTTCCATAGAAGCAAAATCATCCGGGCCTACTACCGTTTTTACATTAAAATGTCTATATTCTTTGTTGGCAGGCTTAGCATTTTTAAAAACGACACAACTTGAAACAGGATTTGTGCCCTGCAAATTGGAATTATCAAAGCACTCTATATGAATGGGCATAGCCTCCATCTGGAGGTCGTTTTTTAAAGTGGTCAATATACGTTCTGCTGAAGATACTTTTTTTTGATGTGACAATTCATCTCGCCTTTTTTGTCGGATAAAAAAATCAATATTGGTGTCTGCCAATTCCAAAAGCTTTTTTTTATCTCCGATCTTTGGAATTGTCACCGTTATGGAGGAATCGGGAAGTAAAACATCAAAAGGTACAATAACTTCAGGAGCATTACTTTCAAATCGTTCTCGTATGTGCGGTATGGCGTATGATAATAAATCCAAAGGATCTTCATCCAAGTTCATTTTCATCTCTGCAATATCAGTATTTACTAAAGTGCCATTCACCACTTTTAAATAATTGACATAAGCCATGGGAGCATCTATTTTTATGGCGAACACATCTACATCGTTGATTGTGGTACTGACAATAGTAGAAGTCGCTTGATAGTCATCGAAAGCAATGAGTTTGTCCTTATACAATTGAGCTTGTTCAAACTCCAATTTTTCGGCATTTTCATGCATTTTATCGTTGATATAACGCTTTACGGAACCTAAATTGCCTTTAAGAATATTTTTTATTTGTGCTATTTTATCGTTATACTCACTTTCTGTTTCGTAGCCTTCGCAAGGCCCTTGACAGTTTTTGATGTGGTATTCAAGACAAACTTTAAACTTACCTTTTTCAATATTTTCTTTGGTCAAAGCCAATGCACAAGTACGTAGCTGAAACAATTTTTTTATGATATCTAAGAGTATTTTTGCTCGGTATTTTGAAGTGTAAGGACCGAAGTAGGTAGAACCATCTTTGATAAGTCGTCGGGTAAAAAATATTCTTGGGAATGCCTCTTTTTTGATGCAAATATAAGTGTATGATTTTCCATCCTTAAGCATGACATTGTACTTTGGCTGAAATTTTTTTATTAGTGAATTTTCCAAAAGTAAAGCGTCATGCTCAGATTCTACTACTGTATATTCTATATTAGAAGCATTGCGTGTTAGGAGTACAGTTTTGTATTGACTATGTTGTTTATCTCCAAAATAAGAAGATAATCGATTTTTTAGATTTTTAGCCTTACCTACATACAATATTGTCCCTTCACCGTCTAAAAACCGATAAACACCAGGATTATTGGGTATGTTTGGCAATAATAACTTAAATTCTTCCGTTTTCACAACAATGTTTTCAAAACAATTATTTACAAAAAATAAAACCCAATTAAGATTTTAACCACTAATAAAGTGGGATTAAAATCCTAAAATTATGTATTTAATAGGACATCAAACATTAAAAACTCTTAAAGGACTTTTATGTTCAAACTAAGATTTTTTGTAAAATAAATTTCATTTAAGATGATAAAAAATAAAAATTATCATAACTTTGCAATATAATTGAACATTATATGTTAAATATTTTCATAATATTAAAAAATAAATACTATATATTTCTCCTAGCATTAGTGTTTTGGACACATTCTTCATTTAATTATTCGCCATTGATATCCCATGGAACTTCAAAATTCACTTCCATAAATGAGGAGGATAAGATATGGCAAGACATTTTGGATGATTTTGTAGCTATGGGGTTAGAAAAACATTCATGTGCGGGCGTAGCTGTAGCAATAGTTAAGGGTAACGAAGTATTTTTTCAACAAACATATGGATATAAAAACGTACAAACTCAAGACCCTATTGACGAATGTACAGTATTTAGAATTGGTTCTGTGTCGAAAGGATTTGCAGGTGTATTAGCAAGTATTTTAGCTGACAAAGGCTTGTTGGACTTGGACTACCCTATCTCATATTATGTACCCAACATTCCGCTAAAGGGCTCAAGTGAAAACACACCTATCACAGTAAGAAATATTCTTTCTCACACCACAGGTTACCGAATGCATACATATTCAGATTTGATAGATAACAATTATAAGCGCGAAGATATTTATAAAAAATTGGCTCAATTGAGGCCTTACTATAAGACAGGTTTTGATTTTGCATATCAGAATGCTATTTTTGGTATAATAGAAGCCGTGGTAGAAAATGCAACAGGAATGTCTTATGCCGCTGCTCTCCAAAAATATATATTTACACCTTTGGACATGAATGACACATCCTGTTCTTATGAGGACTTAGTCAATACAAAAAATTATTGTGTGGGACATAAAGCATGGGGTAAACACAACCAAATGGCAAGCGTACCCTTAGGGAAACATTATTACAATATGATATCTGCAGGTGGCATCAACGCTCCAATAGAAGACATGACTAAATGGCTTAAAGCATGTATGGGCCACAATAAAGACGTGCTTTCGGATGCTGCAAGACGATACGCCTTTACGCCGAATGTAAAAACTACTCATGATCGAAAATACTTTAACAAATGGCCTAATTTAATCAATTCATACTATGGTTTGGGTTGGAGAAATATGGAATTATCATCCAATTATCTTATACATCATGGCGGCATGGTCAACGGCTTCAGAACTGAAATAGCCTTTGATGCACAAAAACAAATAGGTGTAGTATTTATGTTCAATTCTACATGTGAATTTGCCAATACAGCGGTCAATGACTTTTACCAAATGTGGAATGAGTATTATAACAATAATAATTTAGATAATTTGTCAGGGATATAGAATCATTACGATTACCCTTAAATATTGTCTATACTTTGAAGCTCATACTACAGTAATACGCTTGTTTTGAGATTTAAATTTCAAATTTAGATTTTTCACTAAAATATTAAGAACAAAATAAATTTATCTTCAATATATATACGAGATTGTAACCAATGCTATTTAACTCAATAGATTTTTTAATCTTTTTCCCAATAGTTTTTTTTCTGTATTGGTGCATTCCATTTAAAAAATTGAGTCAACAAAATTTTCTTATAATACTAGCCAGTTATATATTCTATGGCTGGTGGGATTGGAGATTTTTGTCTTTAATAATTTTAAGTACAATTGTTGATTATTGGGTAGGAATACTTTTAGAAAAAGAAAAAGACGATAGAAAGAAAATCTTAGGTGATTCGAAGATTGCCGATGAATCAAAATTATTAAATGTTTTTAAGAATTACACTTATTGGCAAGACGACTTAAAATCAATAAATGAGGATTATTATAATCTTAATATAAAATTTCAAGACATACAAAGTAAAATCAAATTAAAACAAGACGAAAAAGATAAAATTGATTTAAATTCTGCAAGTTCATTTTTGCTAAAAACCAGAGATATTCTTAGACATATCGAAGCAATATTCATTGAAACTAAGGAAATGAAATTTGACGAGTTGTTGTACGAACTCAACAATATTGCAGATGCAGG
>CAZBCV010000219.1:0-4388 GCA_964490495.1 uncultured Aureispira sp.
TGTCAAAACAGCTAAATACACACTCAGGTTCATTAGCCGGATTTTCAATAGATAAGACACCACCACCAGCTGGAGCTGCAGTTACATTGATAACAAAATCTGTACTAAAAATATTAGGTCCAGAAAACATTGTCATTACATAAATATATTCTACACCTGCTGTAAGTGCTACGGTGATTAATGGATCTAAAGCGCCTGCACCATCATCATTAGCAGTTATAAAATTTTGACAAGGAAAATTTGGATCAAATGGTGCTTGATAAATTATACCATAGGTGTCACCCGCTGACGGGTTTGAATTAAAAGTATAAGTACCTGAAACAGAAACTTGGAAAGGAATAGGTTTATATCGTCTTCCTCCAGTGGTTCCGGTGGGATTACAAGCAGTCGGCGTTGTTCCTGTTGGTCTTGTGAAAATTGGACTGTTAACATCTAAAAAATTACCTGTTGGGCAAACTAAAGAAGTAACTTGCGTAATTACGGGATCATCAATACATCGACAATCTGTTACCATAGGAGGTAATTTATCTTCTACTGTGAAAGTTCCCCAACATGAATTACCGTTGCTATCATAAACTTCATAAGTATGTTCGCCATGAGGTAAATTTAATGGAGTTCTTTGTGGTACATCAATGGCATTGGCCTGGCTCTTAAAAGGCCATATTCTTAATTGATATTCTGTATAACAAGCGTAAGGTCCACCTTCTAAGAACATATCTGCCGATAAAGATACTTGACAATTTTCATCAGCAGATATAAAAACATGATTGTTACATGCTAAAGTTCTTGTTGGTGTTGGAAATGCTGTTACTGTTAAAGTAATACTACAAGATTCTATGATATCACCTGATGGACTCACTAAATCATAGGATAAAGTATAAGTGCCAGGACCCACAAAATCTCCAGCACCTAGTGTAGATGTTTTTCTGATTGAAGCCGTGCCACATGAACTTTGAGTTAAAGTCACAAGATTAGGGATTTGATATTCACAAGCACCCGGAGGCAAAGCTACATTTTGATCACCAGCACAAATCAATAAGCAAGGAGTTGATAGTCCAGTTGTTATTGTCCTTGACAAGCTGGCCGAACATGTGCCACTGGTAATTGTCACTGAATAGACTGTTGTTACTGTTGGACTTACTGTAATGCTGGCTGTGGTAGCCCCTGTGCTCCATAAGTAAGTGCCTCCACCTGTTGCTGTCAATACAACTGGCGTGCCTGGCTCTACTGTGCCATCATTGGGTACACCTGAATTCTCTGAAATGCTTATTCCTACATTTAATGTACCGTGGAAATTACCACTTTGTACAAAATTTGATCCTCCGCCCATCAATGTCATATTATTGATCATTCCAGCTCTGTTGTTACCTGAATTGTCTGTAAGTGTAGTAATAGTCATATTGTTCCCTGACGCGACGCCTTGATTCATTCGATATAGGGCTGTTAAATTAGCTGCAGGCTGCGTTACACCTATATTAAATTCAGTTAATATTTGTGCAGGGGTTCGAGTGGTATTCCATGTTGCCACCTTATCTAACCTACCTCTAAACGGAAATCTATCTGCCGCAGCACCTGTAATTCTCAATTGACCCATTTCAAAAGGCTCCGTTGCATTAGTAATAGATCCATTGGCTGCCAATGTTGATATTTGTGTACCATTTTTATACAATCTCAAAGTAGTACCATCATAAGTCAATGCAAAATGTTGCCATTGATTGACTGTCACGGCATTGCTGGCTGTTATGGTGAAGACTGTTCCCGCACTATTTCTAAATCTTGCTTCTAAGTTTGTTGAATTGGACAATTGTAATAAATAAAAGTCTGCGTTGGTGTTATTACGAAGTCCAAAATAACCTTGAAATCTTTGAGCACTTGTACCGGGAAAAACCCACCCACTTATCGTAATATTGCTTCCTAATAGGCCAGCTGAACCATTGGGTACCACCACATTATCATCCACACCGTCAAAATCTAATGCATTCCCAGAACATGGGACTGCCATCGTTGTTGGCGGTGTTGGTGTGCCTCCGCCACTTATACTCACTGCTGCTTCCCATCCACATGAATTCACTACTGTAGTCGCAACGAATGAAAATGTCAAACAGTTTTGTCCAGAACTTGAAAAAATGGAAGAACCGCCATTAGCTGTAATCATAGCAGCTAAATTGTCAGTGTTTGTTCCATCGAATATTCTTGGCGCTGCTACTGTTGATCCATTAAAAATTTGCAAAATATCCCAAGTTGCAAAAGTTCGATAAGATTGGAAATTTACACTTAATGTTTGACCAGAAGGGGCACACAAAGTAGTGACAGTAGTACAACCACAATTTGGGAAATTTCCTTGAGGACAAGCAGTACCAGAACACGTACCGCTGCAATCTCCTCCAGGGCCACCTTGACCAGTTGCGTCCACAGGGTCTGTAAAAATTCTTCCATTGGTGGTCACATTGAAAGTTTGAGTTGCTCCTGCATTGGGTGTAATATAAGTTTGGCCATAAGACTCCAAACTCAATACTACTAAAAAGCAGAAGTAAATTATTCTCTTTAAAATTAAGTTCATCTTTACTTTTTTTATTTGTTAAGAGTTTATTTTCTTATTAATAGATTATCAAATTCTTCTTTAAATTCTATTACTTTTTCCTGTTCGTCACCAAAAAACTCTAAGGATTTTGATAATGCAATAGAACCTGATTCTTCAAAATCTATTCCTTGCTTTATATATTCCACAAACACACCAGAATAAAGAATACAAATATCAAATTCAATTTTTGAAAGTGTGTTGGCATTATATTGGTTTGTTTTTTCGCTTTGTAAGATTTCTATTTTTTCTAATGACTCTTCAATAGATATGTATTCTTGAGAATAAACATCGGAAATAAAAAATGTAAAAAAGAAGATTATTACTATTTTGAATATTTTCATTTTTTGATTTTTAAAATTTTAATTAAAGGTATTTAGAGGTATGAATTCTTTATTGAATTCACACCCCTAAATCATATTTTAATCTACAAGAATCATTTTCTTGGTTGCTGAAAAGTCTCCACTCGTAAGTGTATATAATACTACTCCACTCAAATTCAATTCTTCACGCGTGAACTCAACTGTATTCAATCCTTTACTTGCTTCAATGGTTTTAACTAAGACTACTTTACCAGATACATCAGATAAGGTTATTTTCGCAGTTGCAGCTTGTGGCAATTCAAAATCTACTTTCGTAAATGATTTGAATGGGTTCGGCTCGTTTTGCATTAAGGCATAACCATTTGTATTTGATGGAACAGTATTCCACTTGATTTGGCCTACTTTATAATCTCCTGTGTATGATTCAGCTTTTGTAACTTCAGATGAAATCGTGAACATATTGGAAGTATTCATATCAGACGTCATATTTACATACAATGTGAATAATACTTCTCCTTCAGGTAAAGTCTTATTGTCTATTGATGCATAACTCATTGTAACAACATTTGATTCCAAAATAGCAACATTTGAACTATTCATATCCAAAGCACCTCCTTCAATTCTGTTAAGTTGACCTCCATGAATATTTAATGTTAATTGGAAACCAGAAACATCATTGAATTGTCCCGCTTTAACTGGTATAGCTACAGTATTACCAGCTGTTAAAGCTTCATTATCAACAGTAAAGACAATTTCTTTGGATGTTCTTGGCTCAATAATCACAGAATTTAAATCTCCTGTTGCACTTCCATTTACATCACCTATCTTAATACCTACAAAGTTGGTTTCAGATTCTGAAATCTCTTCAAATGAAATAGGCGACAAATTCACTTCTTTGTTTTCTACTGCAAATCTCCAGCTAGAATTAGATTTAAACTTAGCATCGATACCTAAGATTAATTTACGGAGTTCAGCAATATCAGATGCAGTTACCCTTTTGTCATTATTTACATCTGCAGCAATGTGCTGATAAGGAGAAACAAAAGATTGAATATCTAAAATATGTCTTTGTATCATTACTAAGTCTAAAGTACTTACGCCATCTAAATGGTTGTTGTCCTTAAGTGCTTGAATAGTATAATCGATACTGTCTAATATTTCCATTTCATACTTACCTTCTTTATCCGTGAATACAGTCTTAGGATATTCTGGAGCATTCATATCAACAGAAATCAGTACCTCATTTACTCCTTGTGCGTTAAATGTGGTTACAGTACCTGCGATTGGTCTGCTAGATGTAGGTCTAACTGATAAGTCAACAGTACAGAAATCAGTATTCCAAGCCTCATCCCATACATCCACTTGGACGCTTAAATTTCCAGTCTGTGTAAACACTTTTCCAGCCGATCTCATCGATGGTATCCACTTATATGCTCTTCCGTTGTTGTACTCAGCTGCTGTTGCATTGACTGATGTACCTCCCGCTC
>CAZBCV010000220.1:0-4387 GCA_964490495.1 uncultured Aureispira sp.
TATTTGCAAAATCCTGTCGGACTTCCCACTCAGTACCCAAAGTATCCAATTTTAGTCTAAAAGGGCCATCTGAACCATCAATACTTATCCAATTGGTCCATAATAATGTAGCAGCGCCATTACCATTATTTCCATTGTTCCATGCATGGTTTACCCATGTAGAAAAAATAGCGCGTTGATCTGTTATACATTGTTGATACCAAGGGGCAGGATTGCCTCCAGGATAACACATATTAGCCACTTCAGTAATAGATAGTACTTCAAACTCATCTATATCATGTCTTGCATCAGGATACCCGGATGAATTATTCCAGCGATAATCCATTGGAGATCCAGGAATAGTTGATTTTCTTATATCGTCGCCGGCCCAATTACCTCTTAACTGTGTCATTAGTTCTATGAATTGTCCAGGCCAGGGTTCACCAAATAAAGGATCGGTTAAACTGTGTCCACTATGGATTTGTGTCGTTGTATATGTATAAGCTTGTTTAGGAGGTAAGTTTTGTCCCTGTAAAACGTATAATCCAAAACAAAAAATAACAAAAATTATGTATCTCATCTTTATCTCATTTTACAGTTTTACAAATGATTTTGTCATATTGTTGATTTTAACAAAATAGATTCCGGAGGGCCAATTTTGGATTGAAATGTGTTTATCTTTTGTCTGTATTAAAAGAGTGCCTAAGCTGTTATAAATATTAATGTCAAAATCTTTTTCCTCACTTATAATATTGATGTAATTTAAAGCAGGATTGGGTACAATTTGCCAATTTTCTATTGATGGAGGCAAAGTAGTAGATGTAGATTTTAGGCAGCTTTTTTCATATTGTAAAACCGTTTCCCAGGCTATTTCTTGAAATCTTCGGGCTTGTGCAGGTGTGGGCGCACCAAAATTTCCACCCCATTGGTTTTTAAGTTGATGGGGTAGGCCAATAGGGCTTTTTTGATGCAATAAGGCAAAATGAATACACGCCACAAAATATTTTCCTTGATCCGTCAAATGAATATCATCACTAAAGAGTTGGTTTATATTGTTAATTCCAGGTATAGTTCCACTATTGATGGCATCAGTAAGTCTAGCCAATCCTTGTCCTGCGGGAATTAAACATACTTCTTTATTGGGCTTGTATTTGTCATTAAGAAATTTTGGGACGCTTTCCCACATGGGGAGATCGTCTGTCAATCTTTGTCTCCATGGACTACTATTCACATCATATGGGCATCTTGTAGGTGTTCCAGAATTGATACAATGCCATACTTCATATATCCACACCTTGATATTGGGATTAAATTGGGTAGCATACCTATAAAAGCTGTCTGCAAAAACATAGGTTTCTCGTATGCCCCAATCATGATTGTTTTGCCTGGGCACGGATTCAGTCAATACTAAATGATCAATTTTGCCCGATCGTAAACCATGTGTAACATTTGTAAATGGATATAAGTAAGGTGGTAAGGGGTCATAATCATTTCTATCCTTTACTTGCCAGCTCCATCTTAAGGGTGCACCTGGAATACTTTGATAAGCATAATCAAAATTGACAGAGTTGTCAGCATGCGACAAAGACAAAACCATATCCGGTATTTGGTCACTTAATGAATGCCCCACATAAAATGCTTTGATGTTTTGGGCAAGTACATTTGATTTTAGTAATATTAATAAAAATAATCCTAAAGCTTTCATGATGGGAAATAAATGACAAAATTTCATATTACAATGGTTTTAAATATTGTCACAAAAGTCTAAAATTAATATTAGAAATCCTAAAATTTTTAATCAAAAATATTTCTTAGTCGATACATTTGGGTGTTTCCCATCTGTGTTGGGGAGAAAAAAATCAGTGTTTACCCCAAAATCAGTATTTTATCACTAGCCCATAATTCAACCCGTTTTTTTCTATTCAAGTTAAATAAAAAATGTTGAATAGTTAAGGTTGCTTTATACAGTTAAAAAGAAATTTAGCCTGCCAGTCTTCCGCCATTCAAGTTTACTCAAATGTAAAAGAAAGGATTAAAACAAACATAAATTGATTGACCAAAAGATATTAAATTTAAAAAACTAAATCTTATTAACACTAAAAACTGATAATAGGCAAAAATAAAAGATATAAACAAAACACATACATTTAACGTTTATGAATGCATTAATTCAAAATTTTATAATAATGCAGAAAATAATTTCTTTGATATTGATTCTCAGCTTAATGATAAGTTATAGCTTTGGACAATCTCCCGATCCTTTGGATTTTGGAAAAATGTGGACATTTGAAAATCCTCCTAAAAAGTATTTAAAAGATACTTATGGCATGGATGTCAATGATGAATGGTTTGATTATGTGCGTAAATCTTCTTTAAGATTTGCTTCATGGTGTAGCGCATCATTCATTTCAGATCAAGGTCTTATTATGACCAATCACCATTGTTCAAGAGATGTGGTAACAGCTCTTCAGCGAGAGGGCGAAAACTTTGACAAACAAGGATTTTACGCCAATACCTTTGAAGATGAACGCAAATCAGAAGGTCTATTTGTAGAACAATTGATTCAGGCCGAAGATATCACTGATTTTGTAAAGGTAAAAACAAAAGGTGCAAAAACTGAAGAAGAAGAGCTGAAAATTAGAAAAGAAGCGCTAGAAGAATTGGAAAAAATGTATAAAGAAAAGCCAGAATGGAAAGATTTAAGAATTCAAATTGTGACATTTTATAGTGGTGGAAAATTTTCCATATACGGTTACAAAAGATACGATGACATTCGTTTGGTTTGGATACCGGAATTGGATTTAGGTTTCTTTGGGGGTGATCCAGATAATTTTACTTATCCACGATATAATTTAGATGCTACTTTTTGGCGCGCTTATGAAGACGGAAAACCAGTGAACACTTCTCAAAATTACCTTAAATTCAATAAAAATGGTGCTGTAGAAGACGAACCCGTATTTATAGTAGGTAATCCAGGACGTACCGAAAGATACAGAACAGTCGCTCAATTAGAATTTGATAGAGATTATCGTTATCCTTTTATGTATAAATTTTCAAAAAATAGAAATGACTATTTGATGACTAAATACAACTTGATAAAAGATAATCCAGAGAAACAATATGAGGCTCAAGAGCTTTTAAATACTATCGCTAACATAGCCAACGGTATGAAAGCTTTTGGTGGCATCACAGGTGGCTTAAATAATCCTGAATTGTTTGGCCGCAAAGTTGAGATGGAAAATTTCATTCGCTCCAAATCTGTGGGGATGAATTATTGGGATGAAATGAAAGATATGTATAAAGAACTCAATCCGCATGGATGGGCAGTTGTTCACTTGCAGCCTAATAGAAACAGAGGAAACATCTTTGGTGTTATGTATGATTTGATGAACTATAGAGATATGGTATCTGACGTAAACAGCAATGGTGAAAGAAAAGAAAAACTTAAAAATGCCATTATTGAGAAATGTAAGACATTAAACACGGAGGAACAAATGGATTTAGCGGGTCTTTGGCTTAAGGAAATTTCTGAAGACATCTATCCAGGCGATTTGACTTTACAAAAAGTATTGGGAAATAAGGATATCTCTACTTTTATTAAAGAGTTAATGAACAAGTCTCTTTTTACTAATGAAGCTTTGGTACTGCGATATTTAGAAAATGAAGCAGAAATGAATGCCGTAAAAGACCCATTACTGGCAGCAGCGGAAATATTTATTTCTAGACATAAAGAGGCAGGTGCAGCCTTTCAAAAAACTGCACCTGTAAGGCAAAACTTAGAAGCCAAGGTGGCCAATCAAGCTTTTCAAGTTTTTGGAGATAGATTGCCACCTGATGCAACATTCACATTAAGAATTACAGATGGTGTGGTAAAAGGTTATGCCTATAATGGTACTATTGCCCCACCGGTAACTACATATTTTGGATTTTATGACAGATACTATTCACATGGCAAAGAGTTTCCATGGTCTATCCCACAAAGGTGGACAGAGCCCAATATGGAATTGCTCAAATCGCCTTTCAATTTTGTTTCTACAAATGATATCATAGGAGGCAATAGTGGAAGCCCTGTCATCAATAGAAATAGAGAAGCCGTAGGTTTAGTTTTTGATGGAAATATTGAATCCCTACCTGGAAACTTTATATATGATGCCGAAAATAATAGATCTGTTTCTGTTCACTCAGGAGGTATCTACTCTGCATTAAAACACATTTACAAAGCAGATAGAATTGTCAAAGAATTAGATTAAGAATTGATATATTCTAATTATCACAAAATAAGAAGGGTAATGTTCGTTTGAATATTGCCCTTCTTTGTGTAATAGATTGGTAAGCATGTTATCGCATTCTTTAGTCTGAAACATGATTTTTAGGATTAAATGATGGACAGGATTAATGTTTGTTGCCC
>CAZBCV010000221.1:0-4381 GCA_964490495.1 uncultured Aureispira sp.
GCTCATACTATTTTCTAATTTTGCCCCAAAGGTATTGAATTTATAAAAATATTTAACGAGTATTGGTACAAAAAGTTGTTATTTTGAAAAGCAAATATTTTTGTACCTCTTCTTAATTGTTTTCATATATATTTCTTAGTATTTTTTCCACTTCTTTCCTAACTTGAGAGGGTGGGACTATAAAGTTATTGTTCATAAAACTAAAAACTAAGGTTTTACCAGATTTTGTGTTGAGATAACCACTAATATTATAAACACCCGTCAAGGTTCCAGATTTGGCAAAGACAAATGGTTCGCCACCGTTTTTGAGCATGTTTTTTAAAGTACCATTTACACCGCCTACAGACATATAACTGTAAAGCTTTTCTTTTTCGGTATAATCATACATGTCTATCAAAAGTTCGCAAAACGATTGTGGTGTCATTTTATTATATCTTGACAGCCCTGAACCATCCACCCATTGGGGCTTATGTGTAAGAAATTTCAATAAATTGTCTTGAACAAAATTGATGGCCGCTGATGTGTTTAATGTATCCATGGTCTCCATACCCACCAAAAGCATCAGATGTTCTGCCATAAAATTATCACTTTCTTGCATCATAAATCGCAATACAGTATCCAAAGGAATTGAATACAATTTTTGGACATCTTTGGGCAATGGTATTTTTTCTGAATAAATTTTAGTGCCCAACAGGTTTTCTAAAATTAATAAATTGGCATTTTGTGCATTTTTATAAGGCACTTCATTTTTGAATCCAACTTTTACATTTTTTGAATAAGGTATTGTGAATACATTTTCATCATATAGTCTTGTGACCTCTTTGGATTTTTCGTCATAAAAAAACTTCCAAGTATCTAAATGGGGCTTATTGAGTAAGTTATATTTATCTTTGGTAAAAGTCACGACATTACCATAAATCGGGAAAGCGGATATTTCTGCATGATAATAATCAGCGTAGTCGTCCCACATCCAGCCTTTTCCAAAATGTTTTAAATCTACATGGGCCTCCGAAACAATTATTTTTTTATGAATACGCGATTTCAAAAATTCCATTACTTGACTCTCTGGCATATAGCCATTGAGCAATGTTGGGTCTCCTGTGGGCCATAGGATGATAGAGTTTTCTGTCTCTGCATATCTAAAAGCAGGAATAGAATCGCCCAACATACGCAAGGAAGCGTTGAGCGTTAATATTTTGGTATTGGAGGCTGGAGTAAAATATTTGTGGCCATTTTTGCTATAAAAATATTTCTTTTGTCCCAGATCATAAATAACTAGTCCACTGAGACCTTGCGACAATACAGGAGATGAATCAATTATATTATCTAAAATATTATTTTGAAAATCACTATCCAAAACTTTAATATTAGGTAAAGTAGTTATCTCTTTTTCTATAATGACAGTATCTTTTATGACAATTTCTTTGATATCATCACAGGGCTGTTGAGTAGGTATAATGGCTTTTTGGGATGTACAAGACATCAATAGCAATAAGTATCCCAATATATATAATCTAAAAATCATTTTTCTAAACTCAATCTATTTTTATCGATTTAAACAGCCACATTATATTCTCTCAAGGCATCATTTAAAGACACCTTAGTATCTGTTGAAGGTTTTCTATGGCCAATAATCAATGCACAATTGACATTATATTCTCCAGCTGGAAACTTTTTAATATAACTTCCTGGAATGACCACAGAGCGTTCAGGTACTTCACCTTTATACGTGACAGGTTCATCCCCTGTGACATCTATGATATGTGTACTTTGCGTAAGGACTACGTTGGCCCCTAATACGGCTTGTTTGCGCACGCGTACGCCTTCTACTACTATACAGCGGCTACCTATGAAACAATCATCTTCTATGATAGTGGGGCTAGCTTGTGGTGGCTCCAAAACACCGCCAATGCCTACTCCTCCTGAAAGATGAACATTTCTACCAATCTGAGCACACGACCCGACTGTTGCCCAAGTGTCCACCATAGTTCCTGAGCCCACCCAGGCACCAATATTTATGTAGGAAGGCATCAGTATAGCCCCTGATTCTATAAAGCAGCCATACCTTGCGATGGCGTGTGGGACAACTCTCACACCTTGAGCGGCATAGTCTTTTTTTAGAGGAATTTTGTCATGAAATTCAAAAGGACCTACTTCAATAGTTTCCATCTTGCTCATAGGAAAAAATAAAACAATGGCCTTTTTGACCCAATCATTGACTTTCCATTGATCTCCATCAGGTTCTGCTACTCTGAGTTGGCCTTTATCTACAGCTTCTATTACTGATTTTATGATGTTTTGATGTGAGACGTCTTGAAGAAGAGATCTATCATTCCAGATGTTTTCTATATGTGATTGAGTGCTTTTTATGTCCATTTGTGCGTGTGATATATTATGTAAAAAAAATTCTAAATGCGATGAGTTGGGAAAGCATCCCTATGAGATATCCACCGTATATTTCGTCATTTTTGTGCGCATTGAGTGCCAATCTTGATGTACCCACCCCACCTCCAATAATAAGAATAAACACGACTATCCACCTATCGTTGAGCCTTAATATAGAATCGGTGCCGGGCAAAGATATATCGATGTATCCGTAGGAGTATTTAAAAATGATAAATATTATACCCGCAATAAATCCTCCCACGCCAATAGTATGTAAACTTATTTTGGTAAAACTATTGAGAAATAATGCCATAAATACGGCTATGGTACTACCCAGAACAAAAAAAGAAAATGCATCTGGCACCAAATCATTTTTGCGAATATTGACATAAAGCCACAGGTAAAACAATCCTGTTACTATCAATGGTGCTATTCTTTCCTTCTTGTCCACCATTTCGAGGGAGCTTATCAGGCCTAAGGCTTTCATCATGAGTATAGAAATGAGTGGAAACATAATAGCTGTGGCCACCACAGAAAAGATGATTAAATTCTGAGATTTTATGTTAGAGAAACCAAACATATAACTTTGAGAAACCAATAGAAATAGTAAAACATATCCAATGACAAACAAAGGATGAAAAAGGACAGAAATGATATGCGCCGAAACTCTTTTCACTCAGAGGTATAAATTAAAATGCAAAGATGCAAAAAAAATATAAAATGGGTGGGTTAAACTTTTATATAATTATGGTTACTCTCTCATTTTTATAATCCTGGGGTATGATAATCAGTGATTTCATCTTTAAATTTTTAGGTTTTAATACTTTACTATTTCCCATTTACCTGGAAATGATTCCTGAAATGACTCAAGCTGGTCTTCTGTATTATCTCTGCAACTCATTGCAAAAACAATAACGATCCTCAAAAATAATTGATTAAACCTTTCATTATAATTCAAAATAAAGACAAAAATAAAATTCTGTAGATTATAATGACTGTACTTTGTTTAAATAATTTTTAACTTTTATATCAAAAGAATCTCTCCTCACCACCTCCTATTGTTCTCCCACGGCAGCATCTCTATGTTTCTTACTGTTAGACTTGGGAAAGACAAAAGGCCTTAATAAAGTGTCAAATCCAATTCGTTAAAATACTGATCAAAATTGGATTCAGATTTTTTAGCTAAAATACCACAGTATAAAGTGTAAGAATCAAATTCATATATCCTTGTCTCATATTTATACTCTTTATAGGAGTCATTCCTTAAAAACCATCGATTAAAAAGGTAAAATCGAGACTTTTCTCTATTATCAATTGAATCACACATAAAGATTAAAGGCACAGAATATAACTCAATATACTTTTTTATAAATTTTATTATTGTATTTGATATATAGGGGTCAAATACGAAGTTGTCTTCTCCAACTGGAAAAAAAGCGATTTCTTCAATATTACTGCATGATAAGCATTTTGTTTCAAATCTAAATTCTGCCTTACTTATCTTGATCAGGTATGTTATTTGATTAGAAGTTGTAAACTGGAAATGTTTTTCGTTATTTTGGGAATAGACTTCATAAACCTCATAGTTCATAAAAACCTTACCGCCTTATCGTTAGACGTGCGAATATTTCCTGATTTAACCTGATTCTTCCACTCACGTTTTCCCTCAACTACAGCTTTCAATTCTTTTGGAATAGGCTTATTAATTTTTATTATTTTATTTGCTATTGATTTCACATCATTCATATTTACAATATTATAACCACAAAAGTAAGAGTTTAGTTTCAATATTTCAACTTTTTTAACAATTTTTAATTTTTAGGATATTCGGGATTAATAAAAATTGAATAACATTAATTAATAAGAAATACTAAATCCCCTTCCCTCACTACCTCGCATCCCTAACCCACGGCAGCTTTTACATCTTGCTCACTTACAGGTTTGGGAAGCCTTCACATACCCTCTCAATACCGAAACTATTGCAGACCAATATTCT
>CAZBCV010000222.1:0-4287 GCA_964490495.1 uncultured Aureispira sp.
AGGCACGAATCGGGAATCGAGTGAAAGATTTCACTCGATAACGAAGGAACCGAGCAAAACTTTGCGAGGCTTCTTCCAATGCTCAACAGAACCACAGCAAAACTTTGAAAGGCTGTTTACTATTCAAAAATATTTGGAAAAAGTGATTCGTCCTGAAAAAAGTTGACTATTTTTAATTAATAATCCTACTGGATAAAATTAATCTATTCATTTAGCTCATATACAACATTATGTTATGTTTCATATCAGTAATTAAAGGTCTTTCCTGACAATTACACTATAGAATATAATTTATTAAGCTAAAAATGGTAAATATATAATTATCTTTCGTATCATTGCAGTCAGGTTATTCCTGATAATATTACTATGAATAATAAAAATATATCAACGCAATCTAACAAGCTTCTATCTTATTTCCATGGAAAGGGCAAGACTTGCTTTAATTATAGCGAAGCATCCCACGCAATACCTGATTCAAAAGAAAGCACACTTCGGGAACTTCTTAGTGACATGACAAAGCGTGGACTTCTGATGAGATTGAAAGATGGAGTATATTTCATCATACCTTATGAAGAAAATGCCGAGACATTCATGCCCGACTGGCATTTGATAGCCGAACATTTAGTTAATGGTGCGAAGTATTACATTGGTTATTATTCTGCTTTGCAGATTCATAATCTTATCACACAACCATCTTTGAAGGAACAAATTATTGTATCAAGACAAATCAGACCTTCTCAAATTGAGATCAAAAACGTTACTTTCCAATTTATTTACCACAACGAAAAACATTTTTTTGGAGCAAAAAAGATATGGATTGATAGCTTCAACAAAGTACTTTGCTCTGATTTAGAAAAAACATTTATTGATTGCTTATTCAAACCAGATTATGCAGGTGGCATAGTGGAAGTGGCGAGGGCCATTTATACATCAAGAGATAAAATAAAATACGATACATTGCTTGATTATACAAAAAAATTTAACTCCCAAGCAGTGATAAAACGATTAGGCTTTTTATTGGAAATACTTGACATCAATGCAAAAATTATTGACGATTTGTATAAGTTAAAAACGGCTTCTTATATTGTTCTTGACACCGAATTACCAAAGATTGGCAAACGGAATAGCCGATGGAGTATCCAGCAAAATTTAGATACAGAAACCATTAAATCTGCTATATATACATGATTAAGCCAGGAGAAATACAGCAAAAAGCAAGAGCTGTTGGCGTTCGTGACCAGCAAATTGAAAAAGACTATATTCTTTCATGGATATTAAAAGGACTTGCACAACATGAACTACTTTCAAAAGTTATCGTATTTAAAGGAGGTACAGTTTTGAAGAAAATCTATTTTGAAGATTACCGATTTTCAGAAGACCTGGACTTTACTCTAATAAAAAAAGAAATTTCAAATGAACTAATATTTGAACGATTTAGGGAAACCTTTGTATACATTAAGGAAGAAGCCAATATTGATCTTGAAATCATTGATAACAATGAACACGAAGATGGCGGGATTAACTTTTATATAAGTTATATAGGACCTCTTGGTGGACAAGGAAATAACAAACGGGTAAAGATTGACATTTCAAGAAGCGAACAAATAGTTTTTGAACCAGTTATCAAAAATGTTTTCACTAGTTATTCTGATGTAAAAGAACACCAACTTTTATGTTATTCCTTGGAAGAAGTATTAGTAGAAAAAATGCGATCAGTTATGCAAAGAATGCAAGCTCGTGATTTTTACGACATCTGGTATTTATTGGAGCAACATGGAATGGACGTTGATTTTTATTTGAATGAATTCGAAATAAAGTGTAAAAACAAAGAATTAACACACACAGATTTTCTCAAAAAACTAACAGATAGATTGCCACAATACAAAGGTCGTTGGCAAAGTTCTATGAGTGAACAAATAAAACAATTACCTGATTTTGACCAAGTAGAAAGGGAAGTGCAAAGACATTTAAAGAAGCTGAACCTGAAATGAGTTAATTGCAGAGGTCTTGACACTTCAAAGCATTGATAGATACCAACATTATAATAACGAACATAATAAATTTTTCATAAATTTTTAGGTTTGTAGTATAAAGATAAAAAGTATAAATAGAAAACCAAGACTTAGATAAATTAAAATGTGTGATTCTTTGAAATATCTCCCATTGATTATTTTGTAATTATCATTAGATTTAAGCAAAGTATCCATTTGAAAGACGAAGTAACCGAGCAAAACTTTGCGAGGCTCCCACCAATGCTAATCAGAACCAAACTCAAACTCTGAAAGGCTGTTTACTATTGAAATTATTTGGAAAAAAGTGATTTATAAGTGCAAAATGAGATGAAACGAAATGGAGGGTTTAGGAAGCACTTTAGGCCAATACTTTACCTTTGAACTAATATTTTTTTAAGAGTTCATCAAGCTCTTCATCCGAGTTAAGAGCGTACTTTCTTTTGAGTCTAAGTTTAGTATTTCTTATGGCGTCTGCACTTATCCCGAGGATAGCGGCCATATCTTTATTGTTCAACTTTAATTTGGAAAGGGCGAAAAACCTAGTCTCGGCAGCCGAAAGATCTGGTAGTGCGTCTTTTAAAGTTATAAAATACCCTGGGTATGCTTTTTCGAAGGTATTGCTAAATTTTTTCCAATCGTCTTCAGTGAGTATAGACTGTAGTTTTAGCTCGTTTAAAAGAGCCATTTTATTTTCGTAACCATCAGAATTCAAAGCATTTTTATTCATCAATTCCTCAGATAGATTTTCGATGATAGTATTTTTGCTTTTTAGATTTTCTATAAAATTATTCAACAATTCATTAGCATGGGCAATCTCTTGTTGAGCTATGCTTTTTTCATGTTGGTATTCTGCTTCTTTTAACATTGATTTAATCTTCATCTTTCGATAATAAAAGAATGCGATGATTAATAAGAGTAATAAGGATAAAATTAGGCTATTTCTTAAATATTTTTGTAAGCTGATTTGAGCATTCAAGCCCTTTTCTCTTTCTTCATTAAGTTCAATAAGAGCGTTTGCTTCTATCGTGTGCTTGGTATTGAGATCATAAGCCTGATTGATAACGGTCGTAAATTTTTTTACACTATCGCTAGCTTCATAGGCTTGCTCAATTTGATTATATCTTTTATGGTGTTGCTCTAGTAATTGATAATATTCTCTAGCCCCTTTAGGTCTGTATTGTTTAAACAAGTATTCTTTAGCGAGCTTAAAATATTTTGTAGCGTCGTCATATTGATTTTGGATACTCATGATAGATGCCAATCTCATGGCAAAAGCACCCGCATTGGAGTATAGATGATATGCTACGGTAGAATCTATGGCTGCCTTCAATAAAGGTCTAGCCAAATCATATTTTTTTTGATAAAAATAATTTGTTCCGATATTTCCATCTCCTATGGCTTGCCATACTAAACTTACCTCAGGTGGACCTATCTCCTTCGTTTTGATATGATACACTATAGCAGAGTCATATAATTGCTTATTTTGATAAGCCATGGCCAAAAGGTTATAATGTAGTGTTATCCTATGTCCATTAAAATGTTGTTTAACCATAGGTGTGATTTGCTTTGAATATCCTATGGCGTTATCATAATCCTCATAGGCATTGTAAATGCTGGCTAGTGAAGCGGCAGCCAAGTTAGCTCCCAGTCCGTTTGGATCATCTTTTTTTTCGTACTGATACATTTTTATTCTATGAAATAGCTCATTACCTCTATTTCCTAATAACGCCTCATGCATAGAACGCATACCATGATAGATGATCAGCAATTTTTGTGATTTTGTAGCAACAATTCTCGTATAAAGATCATCATATTGACTTGAAAAGCTTGGTTGCGTAGTTCCAATATCCATCTTACAATATAGAGTACTTATGTCAATCAATATTTGGTCTTTAGTATTAAAACTGCTTCCTAAAGTTTCTTTATAAACATTAAAATAATGATTTACACTATCAGGGATCATATCATAATGACAAACTTTATCATACAATAACTGTAACCTCCCTTCCTCATCGGCTTGACTTACAGAACTCTCAAAATTCTGCCCGTAGGAAGTGATCAAAAGAAGTTGAAAGAATAACCATAAAATAATTGATCGCATTTTATTCAAGATTACATCGTAAAGGTAAAAATAAATTGTTATGAGAGGTTAAGATGGTTAAGAAAAGTTAAGGGAGGTTAAGA
This sequence comes from uncultured Aureispira sp., assembly GCA_964490495.1. Lineage (GTDB taxonomy): Bacteria > Bacteroidota > Bacteroidia > Chitinophagales > Saprospiraceae > OLB9. The sequence goes on from CAZBCV010000222.1 coordinate 4,197, forward strand.
GAGGTTAAAATGATTAAGAGAAGTTAAGAGTGATCTGGAGTGTAAAAACTTAACCTTCCTTAACTTGAAAACTTAACCTGCTCAACCAGTA
>CAZBCV010000223.1:0-4262 GCA_964490495.1 uncultured Aureispira sp.
TGGTTTCTCCTGCTAACATGCTGCGATGAGTAGTATCCAATAATATGTTTTGACAGTTTTTTCCCGAACACAAATATAAGGAATGCTCCTTCAATCCTTTATAAATATTAGTATAGGTATGGGCACTTTCTAGTTTTAAATCATACTCCTTCACGCCTTCTATGTCAAATATTTCTATCAGGTTTTCACCTTTTCTTGAGGTCAATGTTAAAATTTTATTGCCATGAAGATACATATCTTTTAAGTTGTGGCTACAACTCATGTTAATAGCCTTATTTGATGCAATTTCTATTTCATCAATGGAATATTCTTTCAGGACTAAATCCACTTTGAAATCAATTATTGGGTCAAGAGAATAAATAACAGTGTCAAAATCACTATAAGATAAATGCTTAATTTTGATTTCATATTTATCTGATGTATTTATTTTACCTAAATAAATGCCATTCAAATAGGAGCAATCGACTTGTTTATCATTGATAAATATAAATGCTTTATCTACATTATTCAGACTTTCATCCACTATTTTGATCTTAACCGGAATTCTTATTTGGGCCAATAAAAATTGGCTATAAAAACATATAGATAGTAAAATAGATATTCTCATCGCTCAAAAATCGAGTATTTTAAAATATTTGGAGAGTAAATTTGTATCCATTCTTCTTATTTCTTAATTGTGTGTCTGCCAGATACCACCACATTTTTTGTACTATAAAAAAAACTAAACTTAGAGCAAAGATAATATTTTTTTACTAAAACAGATTGGGAGTGAGAGAAAAAAATTAATATTTTTAGGATGCGTTATTTTGGACGTAAAGAATGGGGATTTTATCGAGACGAAAGCGAAAATCTTCCCTTATCTTAATATCTAAGAGAAAATCTTAAAATTTTGGATGCAGTCTTGTATGCTTAAATACACGGAATACAAAAATGTGCACTGATATGCCCTTTACAATAAAGTATATTTAGTTCATCCATCTATGATTGAAAACATTTCCTAAACTTATGTTATTATCGCTCCTCTTAATTAATAATCACTTCTGCTATGCGTGAGGGATAGAAGCGAGCACGACCGAAGGGAGTAAAGCGGATAGCCCGGCCTCGACTCTAAAGGAGAGGACACGCCCAAAAAAATATTTTTCGAATATATCCTCTTTATTTTACTTATTAATATACGTCATCAAAAACTATTGATTAACTTTGCATCCAAATATTAATTCAACAAATCTAACCCAAATGGTACGTGTAATTTACTTTTTTTGCTGTATAGGTCTTATCTTTGCGGCTTTTTCTTGCAAAAACAATTCAAAATCTGAAGAAATGACAATCAATAGTTTGTTGCTACAACAACAAGATACTGCCTATCCCACTGCGGAAAAAGTCCAACACACTTATGATATCCACGGCATCACCATAGCTGACGATTACCATTGGATGCGGCTTTCTGATGCACAAAAGGAAGCTGAAAAACCAGATAGTCAGACCCAAAAAGTATTGGACTATCTGAATGCTGAAAATGCCTATCGTGAAAAAATGATGGCTCACAGCAAGGTTTTTCAGGATAGTCTCTTTGAAGAAATCAAGGCGCGCATCAAACAGACCGATATGTCTGTGCCATATAAAGAAAATGGGTACTTCTACATCACACGATATGAAGAAGGCAAAGAATACCCCATTCATAGCCGCAAGAAAGATAATCTGGACGCTACGGAAGAGATATTGCTCAATGTTAATGAGCTCGCAGAAGGAAAAGCCTACTATGCTGTGGGAGGCAGAACTGTGAGTCCTGACAATAAAATATTGGCCTATAGTGAGGATGTGGTGAGTCGTCGCCAATACACTATTAAGTTTAAAAATCTAGATAATGGCACGCTCTATGCAGACCAAATACCTAATACAACTGGAGGCATAGTATGGGCCAATGACAATAAAACCATCTTTTACACGCTCAAGGATGAGGCCTTGAGGTCTTACAAAATTATGCGCCATACTTTAGGTACGTCTGCCAAAAGTGATGTGATGGTTTATCACGAAAAAGATGAATTATTTAGCACGTACATTTATAAAACTAAGTCAAAAAAATATCTTGTTATCGGTTCTTCAGCTACATTGGCCAATGAATATAGAATATTGGAGGCCGATAATCCAACGAGTACTTTTAGGCTTTTTGATACGAGAGAGCGACTGCTAGAGTACGATATTAGCCATTTTGGCGATCATTGGTATATCCGTACCAATAAAGATGGGGCGCAGAATTTTAAAATAATGAAAACGCCCGAAACGGCAACAACCCGTGACAATTGGACGGATTTGATGCCTTATGACAAAAATCTGTTTATAGAAGATGTGAGTCCATTTAAGGATTTTATGGTCATCTCTGTGAGAAAAGATGGGATTACGCAGCTCAATATTCGTCCATGGGATGGCAGTCCGTCTCATTTTGTGCAGTTTAAAGAAGACTCTTACAATACTTATCTGACTGCCAATCCGGAATTTGATACACCTGTGATAAGGTTAGATTATACCTCTCTGACCACGCCTAATACCACTTTTGACTACGATGTCAAAGATAAAAAATTCACTCAGCTGAAGCAACAAGAGGTTTTAGGCGATTTTAATGCGGAGGATTATGTCTCTGAAAGACGTATGGTCAAGGCAGAAGATGGCACTATGATACCACTATCCATTGTCTATAAAATGGGGTTTGAAAAAAATGGCACTCAACCAGTGCTGTTGTATGGTTATGGCTCTTATGGTTATAGTATGGATCCTTATTTTTCATCGGTGCGATTAAGTTTGTTAAACAGAGGTTTTGCATTTGCGATAGCACACGTGAGAGGTGGACAAGAGATGGGTCGTCAATGGTACGAAGATGGTAAGTTTCTAAAGAAGAAAAATACTTTTACAGATTTTATAGCTTGTGGTCGCTATCTTGTGGCCGAAAAATATGCCTCGCCCCAAAAGATTTATGCTCAAGGAGGTAGCGCAGGTGGTCTTCTGATGGGCGCTGTGATGAATATGGCCAATGACCTTTGGAGCGGCATCATAGCTGATGTGCCATTCGTAGATGTGATCAATACCATGCTAGATGAAACGATACCTCTCACGGTCGGTGAATATGACGAGTGGGGCAATCCAAACGATAAGATTTATTTTGATTACATACGGTCTTACTCACCTTATGACAATGTAGAAGCCAAAAACTATCCGCCCACACTTGTGACAACAGGATATTGGGACTCGCAAGTTCAATATTGGGAACCTGCTAAGTGGGTAGCTAAACTCCGTGACAAAAAGACTGATAAAAACCCCATAGTCATGTATTGTAATATGGACACAGGCCATGGTGGTGCATCTGGTAGATTTAGCCGATTGAAAGAGGTGGCGATGCAATATACCTTCTTACTAGATTTGGCAGGGAAGATGGAGTGATAAAATGTAATACAACTAACCCCCGATACTGAATGCGATAACTTGATGGATAATATTCACGATATATATGTAAAAGAGAAGCTTCTCAACAAGCAAAATGCTATTGATTTTCTAAAAGTAGCATTGCCGCGAGAGCTATTGGGCCAATTGAAATTGGAAACTCTGATGCCAACTCAAAATTCTTTTGTGGTAGAGAGTAACAAAGAAATGTTTTCTGATTTGGTATTTATATGTCAACGAATGGATGGTGAGGAAGTATATTGTAACATATTGTTAGAACACAAAAGCTATAAAGATACAAAAGCGGCATTCCAAATAGGTAGTTATCTCATGGCGGCATATAATCAACAGATTAACAATGGCGATAGTTTTAGACCCATCATTCCGTTATTGTTTTATCATCATGAGAGTCAGTGGATATTTAAGGATTTTCAAGATTTCTTCATGGACTTATCTGATGAGTTCAAGCGATATATTCCAAAATTTGAAGTTATATTTTTCGATGTAAAAAGTTTATCAGATGAAATAATAATCAATATCCGAAACATTGCTGTATTAACGATGCTATTGACACAGAAACACATTCGGAATTTAGAAGAATTATTGGAAAAACTATCAAAAATATATGAAACTTTACAAACTCAAGAAGAGCGGAACAATTTTAAAAGAAATATTGTTTACATCATTAAAGCGACGCCTAAAAACCAAAATATAGTTGAAATTATTAATAAAAAAATTGATAAACCCATAAATAAAGTAATTATGTCTCTTTACGAAGAAATCACTCTAAAAGGTATAGAAATTGGCAGAATGGAGGGCAGATTGGAAGG
>CAZBCV010000224.1:0-4222 GCA_964490495.1 uncultured Aureispira sp.
ACCTTTTATTATCAAAAATTTAAAAAAAAATCTAAGTTAACAAAGTAGAATTAATCACTTTTAAAAACCCCTAGTTTTCTAAAACGAAATACTATAACTCAAAGTAGGTAACACAGGCAATAAACTCAATTGCCTCAACTCATAACTATTGCTATTGTTTTCCGTACGCACTAGTTCTGTATAAAAAGGGTTGAGTCGATTGTACGTATTATATACGCCTACAAAAAACTTTGCTTTTCCCCATTTATATACATTATAAAAACTAAAACCTACATCCAATCTGTGAAAAGTAGGGAATAAGGCATTGTTTTTTTCAGGAAATACGATGGTGGGACGGCCATTGGTAATGATGATTTGATTGAGTGGCCTCGAAAACGGTGAGCCCGACATAATGGACCAATTCAATAGAAATTCAGAAAAATTGGACAGTCTATACGTTACTATAGATTTGAAACTATGCCTTCTATTCAAGTCAAAAGCGAAAACTTCACCTTTATTGACGGCACCAAATTCCCTATTTGATATAGCATAGGAATAATTCAAATTGAAAAGCAATTTTCCAATATTTTTTTCCAAATAAGTATCTAACCCATAAGCATGACCTTTGCCCACAGCCACACTTGCTTCCCACGGTTCTGAGCCTCCAACATCTAAAAAAGCTCCTTCTCTTTGCATATTTATGGCATTGAGCGCTTTATAATATGCCTCGAATCCTAATAAGAAACCATTTCCTAAATTAAATTGGAAATCTGTATTAAAAATCCATGATTTTTGAACCGGCAAAAACCTTGACGTCGGCATAAAAATGTCAGAAGGAAAACCTAACCCGCCATTGTTCAAATGATGAAGATATTGCGCCATATGTGTTACTCCCGCTTTGAACGTCACCAAGTCTCCACCAGTGACAATCGTCATTCGAGGTTGAAATACACCTTGAGACGTCCTAAAGTTTTCTACGAAAGAACTATAAACTAGACCCGCATTCATCACGATGTCATCCATAAGTTCAAACTCATTTTCGACATAAATATTTATTTCACCATTATTAAAATTATCCTGGTTCACTAAGGAATTTACCTGTCCTTTGGTGACATCAATAGAGGGAGAAGGTAAACTATTTTCATCAAAAACCAATGTATTAGGACTGAACGACCTATTGATTAATGAACCTCCAAATTTAATATAATTTTTGTAAGACACCATCCAATCGTTGTCCCATTTCAAGGCTCTTTCGTTCAATTTTGAATTAAAAACTGAACCTTCAAAATAAGATAAAGTATCAGCATTGAGGAGAGATTCAGCGCCCATATTTCTGAAACTTTCAAAATTATAAGTAGTAGAATATGCCGTTAAATGTGTAAAAAAAGCATTGCTTAATTTATGATTAATCTTGGCAGAATAGAGTCTATTGGCTTGATCGATATTGCGCCGCGATACTTCACTTAGGCCCGATGTATTCAACCTATTGTTTTCAAACCTATCGTTGGTATGGAAGGCGTGCACCTGAATATCTGTCCCCAAACCCACTTTATAGTTCAGTTTAGTATTAAAATCATTAAAATAATAATTGGTAAAACCTGTACGATTGGATGAAGTATTGATATAATTGCTTAACTCTTTGATCCAAATATCCAAAAATGTTCGTCTAAAAGAACCTATAAAACTCAATTTTTCATTAATAATAGGCCCTTCGATAGTGGCATTAGCGGCAATTGTACTTAAGGTGACGTCGCCTGACCATTTATTGTAATTTCCATCTTTGGTATGAATATCTATAACAGATGACAACCTGCCATGATACCGCGCTGGAATTCCAGCTCTATATACTTTTGTATTCTTTATAGAATTTCCATTAAAAACAGAAAACACCCCTTGAGCATGCCCACTATTATAAATGGGAATGCCATCTAACAAAATCAAATTTTGATCAGAGGACCCTCCACGTACACTCAGACCTCCTACACCTTCGGCAGCCGTAGAGATTCCATGCATCATCGAAATATATCTCATGACATCGGGTTCTCCAGCAAGATGGTTAGACGCACGCATTACCTCCATGGATAAACTTTGAAATGTAGAGGGATCTTTTTGTGAAGAATACAAGGTATTTTCTTTTATCACAATTTCATTCAATTGGCCATCAGGCATCAGAGTCAGATCTAAATTCTGATCAGTAAAACTCGTCAAATCTAAGCTTTCAGATCGATAACCCACATAAGAAAAAGATATTCTCGTAGGTTGACTTTCTATGACAAAAGAATAAAAACCTCGATTGTTGGTTGTGGTTCCATGAGAGGAATTGATAATAAATACATTAACACCTATGAGTGGTTCGCCCGATAATCTGTCCCTGACAAAACCATAAATCCTTATTTTATCTTTTATATTGGGGTTATCGATAGCTGTAATTACGATTTGGTCACCTACAATTTTATAGGTCAGCGAGTAGGGCTTAAGAATAACATTCAAAAGCGTCCCCATTTTTTCATCAGTGGCATCCACAATGATAGGCTTGTCGGTGGGTAACTTATTTTCAGAATAGGCAAAACCAACACCTGAAATTTTTGACAAATCATTTAATACTGCCGGCAAGGTCTTATTGTAGTTTTTGTAAGTGATTAATATCTGGTCAGGCCTCGGTTGTGCCCAACTCAAAGTCAATGAAAAACCAAATATTATAATCAAAAGTTTGTTATACACCAATCCAACTAATTCTAATATAGAATAATGATATGTTAGAACAAATATAGTACCAAAATTGTTGGGGTGGTTTATCAACCTGGCAATGAATGAAGATATTGTAAGGTTATTTACAACTTACTTTTTTAATTTTTATTGAGTTATCTGCCAATCTTTCATACTCTAACTTGAATGTCACTTTTAGTATATCAAGCACTTGATCTAAATTATTGTTTCGAAGCGGCCCGGAAGAAAAAGGGCATTGCGTCCAGTCTCTTTGTTGAGGCAAATGAAATTTCACACCATAATATGATGATAAATCCTCAATAACTTTGTCAAAAGGTGTGTTAGCAAATTTCAAATCTTTGTTGAACCACAAAACACTATCATCAAATTGGACATTCTCTTTCACAAACCTATTATCGACACCTTGTTGAGCACTTTGATTGGCCACTAAAACCACTGCGTCAATATCATTTTTTACATTAACTTTACCTTCTTTGACAGAAACGTATTGAACTTTGCTATCCACAATAAAGCTTGTGCCTAAAACTGTCACCTCTGCTTCATTTGATTCTACAACAAATGGCCTATTAATGTCTTTTTTTACATCGAAGAAAGCTTTACCCTCCAATTTTACTGTTCGTTTGTCCCCCTTAAAAGCCACTTTTATAGTAGTGTTTTTTTCTAGCCAAACAAAAGAACCATCTGCTAATTCTATCCTAGAACCTTCATTGTTATATGTTTCAGACGAAGTGTTGTTGAATACAAATATGGCACAAATAAATAGTACAAGTACTGCCGCCACAGCCCCTAACCATTTAATATATTTCAACTTAGGTTGTACAACAGTGTTTGAAATTGGTGGGTGGGAGTTTAAAATAATTCTATGCTTTTTTAATGCATCATTATAGTCAAATTCTGGAAATTTCACGAGGCTTGATTGCTGCCAGATAGTCTCTATTTCTTGAGCCCACTCGGCATTTTTATTCTCAGATAGCCATAGTTTATAGGCCTGCTCCTGTTGAGGAGACATCTGACCAGTCAAAAACCTATGTACTTCATTATATTTTTCTAAATTATTCATATTTTAAATAATCTATATGTTAGACACAAAATGTAAGAGCGCACCCCCACGACCCTATTCATTATTTTTAAATTTACTACGTATAATCTTCAAGGCTTTCCCTATTTGATTTTCGACTGTTTTTTGAGCGATATCCAATTGTTCACTTATTTCTCTATAAGTCATGTTTTCAAATCTACTTAGGTTGAAAATCAACCGACACTTTTCTGGAAGTTGATCAATAATCTCTTGAATAGTGGCCTCTGTCTCTTGCCTTATCATCTTATTCTCCAAATCAGCCTGGTCATCAATAGTATATTCTAATATTGAATCCTCATCAAAGTGTTTGAACTCTCTTTTTAAATAATTTATACTTCTATTTTTACAAGCTCTACTTAGATAGGCTTCAAGAGAAGACTGAATGAACAAAACGTCTTTTTTGCTCCACAATTCAACAAATATCTCCTGGACGATATC
>CAZBCV010000225.1:0-4214 GCA_964490495.1 uncultured Aureispira sp.
CGATTATTAGGACAATGACGGTGATTTCACAAGCGGCCCTGCCAGATTCGTCTGTAGTTTTGATAGGTAATTACTTATCTCAAACGGATGAAAATAATGGTTTTATTGTAAGTATTAATAAATTAGGTGCCGTGGAATGGTCAAAGTCCGTTTCTATACCTGGAAGTAGTCAAACTTCATTGAATAATATTATTTCTGACTGGGACAATGGTGTTATCATTTCAGGAATGCACCAAACAGACGATTTATATCCTTTTTCATTAAAGTTGACAAGATCGGGAGAAGATGTCTGGCAAAAACAATACAATAGAATGCCTGGTGATTTTATGAAAGCGTTGTTCAATACCAGTGATAGAGCCGCAGGGATTTTTTATCAAGACACCACCACTCAAGATCATTTGCCTTCATTCATCAAAATGGATACCAATGGTTCTTCAACATGCGAAGAAGATATTGTTGGAGAAATATATACTGACTTGACATGGATATCTGATACACTGATATGGGAAACTGAAGATTACAATATTCCTTTTGTTGGTATTGACACTATCCAACAAAAAAGACATCAATACAATCTCCCAATTACAAAACTTGCTATTGACATATTTTGTCCTGGTGCGCCTATAGACCATCTTTTTGACCCAGATTTGAATTTAGTGGATCCTGCAAATGTGACTTACTTGTGGAGTACAGGTGCTACAACAGATACTTTAAGAGTATTTGACTTAGAACAATATATTTTGACAACTACAATCAATGAAAGAGTATGTTTTACTTTGTGTGATACTGTTCAATTATTAGAATATGGTGCACCAATAGCACAGTTGTCTCTATTAAAAAACAGGTTTTGTGAAGAGAATGTATTAGAAATTGCTGGTTTTTTCTCAGCGGAAGCAGGAATAAAATCTATTGTGTGGAGTACTGGTGCTGAAGATGTAGATCGTATAACAATAACTGAAATTGGAACATATTCAGTGACAATGATAGATAATTGTGATCAACAAGTGACTCAAACACTCAATGTAGAACGATGGCCGAAAAGAGTAGAAAGCGTAACAATTACACCTGCTATTGATGTAGATTGTTTTCTTGGTCGATTTACAGGAAGATTAACGGCGATGGGAGATGCCATTGATTTGGACCAAACATATGTATGGAGTAATGGGGCAACAGGTAGTGTCCTTACATTGAATGCTGTTACTGAACCTCAATACAGTGTGACTGTGACAGATGAATGTGGAGACACAGCCGAAGCGACGGTTACTCTAAATTTGAATGGCCCGGGAGTAATTTCTGCCAATATCAATAGATTCAAGCAAGGAGACTGCCAAACAGTATCTTATGGATTAAATGCAGTGGCCAATCAAAACGGTAATTTTATTTATGTGTGGTCAACAGGAGCGACAACACCCAATATAAATGTTACAACCGCGGGGACATATTCCGTAACAATAACAGATGTGTGTGGCAATACTGTTTCTACGACTACAAATTTAAGTCCTGTGGATTTTGAGCCAGAGAAACCAACTGCAAATATTACCTTCACAATTGATAGTACAAATACCTGCCAAAAAGTAATTACATTGCAAGCCAATGGACAGAGAGCTAATGATACAATGTTTGAGTATCTATGGAACAACGGCTCACGAACGCAAACAATAGAAGTGTTGGCGGCAGGGACTTACACCGTTACAGTGACTGATATTTGTGGAAATACTGTAGTGGCGAACGTCACATTGACACTTGAAAATTTTGCAATACAAAGGCCAACCATAGTTATTAACACATCTAGAGATTCATCGGATATATGTAACCCTGTTGTAATTATTACTGCTGAAGTAAGAAGGGGGGCTGACACATCTTTTGAATACTCTTGGAGTAATAGAGCTACAACAAGCGAAATAACAATAGAAGATCCAGGCACATATACTGTAATAGTTACAGATACATGTGGAAATACTGCAACAGCAAGTGTCATAATACCGGGTGAAAATTTTGATTTACCCAAGATAGATTTAGACATTAAGTCGGAGCGGGATACGACAGAAAAATGTAATATACAAGTAACGTTAACCACTGAAGTTCGCGATAGAGGAAGTATTACTTCATATAGTTGGAGTAATGGGGCTGCAAATCCCACAATTATTGTAAACGAATCAGGTACTTACACCGTTACTGTTACAGATATTTGTGGCACAACAGCAACAAAATCAATAACCGAGGATCCTTCAAAGTTTGCACCTCAAGATTTGAAATACGCCCATGTATTTTTTCCAAATGGTATGAGAAATAGTGAGCTTAATATAGATAGCACTACAAGTGCAAGGCTTGTATATAATAGATTTTTTGGGCCGGTGCAATCCACAGAACAGGCAGGAGAATTTTGTTTTGAACTGATAGAAGATTATGAGTTTTATGTATTCAATAGATGGGGCCAAAAGGTATTTGAAAGTAGGCGCATTGTAGATGAATGGGACGGATCGCACAACGGGCGAGAGTCAGCATCCGATACTTACACTTGGGTAGTAAGATATAAAGTGTTGGGAGTAGAGAAGATTCTTAAGGGAGATATCACTATGATACGTCAGTAGAAATATATTGCCTCAATAAGAGAATTGGTATTGGGTTTAATATTGAATACAAAAGATAGGGTATATTATAAAGAGAGTTAAAACTTATTACTCTTGAATATCGTATTCTTTAATTTTTCTGTATAAAGTTCTTTCAGATATACCCAACTCTTCGGCAGCATCTTTTCGTTTATTATTGAACTTTTTAAGGGATTTTATTATCATTTCCTTTTCCATGTCTGCTATAGATAGTACTTCTTCTACTTCCTCTGTTTCGTTATAAGTTTTGATATCTTCATCATTGATAATTACGGGACTATCTGGATTAGGATAATAATAATCTTGGGCAAAGGGTCTATTATCGAAAAAAGGTCTTGAACTACTGTCATATTTTTCAGTGGTCACAGATTTTAAGGAAGCGACATCAGGAATGGTGAGGTCGTTGGCCCGCACCAATTCGTAGATGAGTTTTTTGACATCACCTAAATCGCTTTTAAGATCTAAAAGGAATTTGAACAATATTTCCCTTTCATAAAAGCCATTTTCACCATTGGCGTTGTCTTCACGTCTCAATGCAGGAAGATTCCTATGTTTGATATGAGGTATAAGATCTATGAGTGTCTCAGCGTTCACCTCCGCTTTATCTGTAAGTACGCTGAGTTGTTCTACCATATTTTTGAGCTCGCGGATATTTCCAGGCCATCTATAATTTTCCACTAATAGGCGTGCTTCTTCCGTTAAAAAGACAGATTCAGAACGATATTTTTCGGCAAAATCTCCCGAAAACTTCCTAAACAACATATAGATATCTTCGCGCCTTTCGTGCAAAGCGGGCACATTTATGGGTACTGTGTTGAGTCGGTAATAGAGATCTTCTCTAAACTTTCCTTTTTGAATTTTTTCCTCTAAATTGACATTGGTAGCGGCTATTATACGGACATCTGTGGTTTGCACTTGTGAAGATCCCACCCGAATAAATTCGCCACTTTCTAATACACGAAGCAAATAAGCCTGAGTATCTAATGGCATCTCCCCTATTTCATCCAAAAATATGGTGCCTCCATTGACAGTTTCAAAATATCCTTTTCGCTCTGAAGCCGCTCCTGTAAACGAACCTTTTTCGTGGCCAAACAACTCAGAATTGATAGTGCCCGGTGGAATAGCTCCACAGTTAATAGCTATGAACCCATTGTGTTTTCTTATAGATAGATCGTGTATGATTTTACTAAACACTTCTTTTCCTACACCACTCTCTCCTTGTATTAATACAGTTAGGTCAGTATTGGCCACACGCATAGCCGTACTCAAAGCCCGCTCTAAGACTTGTGATCTTCCTATGATACCGAACCTCTGTTTAACGGATTGTAAATTCAATGCTATCTGTTTTATAATATCAATCTAATACTATTTCTCCTCTTAATGAACCCGAAGTGGCGTCTGTGACACGCACCATGACGTATTCTCCTGATTTAAAATCCCCTTTTTTCGGAAAATTAATCATTTTATTTTGGCTATTTCTCCCTTTAAATTCTTGGTCAGATCGCTTACTATTGCCTTCTATCAGCACTTGAAAAGTCTTACCTATATCCTTTTTATTGACCGCAAGTGAAATATTCATTTGTAAATCTACTATTTCTTGCAAAC
>CAZBCV010000226.1:0-4208 GCA_964490495.1 uncultured Aureispira sp.
GAAGTTTTTCATAATTTCACCTTACTCCACGATGATATCATGGATGAAGCTCCACTAAGACGTGGCCAACCTACAGTACACAAAAAGTACAATACCAACACAGCCATTCTCACCGGCGATGTGATGATGATTCAGTCTTATCAATTTCTTTTGGATTATAAAAAACCTCAATGGGTCGCAACGCTTTTAGAAATATTTAATAAAATGGCCTTCGAAGTATGTGAAGGACAACAATTAGATATGGATTTTGAATCGAGAGACGATGTCACTATAGATGAGTACATTCAAATGATAACATTCAAAACTTCAGTTCTCATTGCGGCTAGTATTCAAATGGGAAGTATGGTCAATGGGGCTTCTGATGTGGATCAAAAACATCTTTATGAATTTGCCAAAAATTTCGGAATCGCCTTTCAACTTCAAGATGATATTTTAGACACATTTGGAGAAGCCGCTTCAGTGGGCAAAACTATTGGTGGTGATATTTTGCAAAATAAAAAAACTTATCTCTTCCTCAAGTCTTACCAATTGGCCAGTACAAATCAACAAGAACGGTTGAAGTCGCTGTATTTTGATCCCTCTATTCTTGTGTCTAAAGAAGATAAAATCAAAGAAGTCACCCAAATTTTTAAGGATGTTCATGTAGTAGAATACGCCAAACAAGTCATTGAAGCATATAGAGATTTGGCCCTTTCTCATCTGTCAGCTTGTAGTGTTACCGCAGAAAAGAAACAAGTACTAGTGGAATTAATTCAAGAATATTTGCTTCGAAAAAGTTGATATTTATCGTTTCTTTTTGGCATGTATAACTTCCATTATGGATTTATTTTCAAGTTTACTTTCTATCCATGATATCACGTCAAGGTAATAAAAAGCTCTTTTTTCGAAGGGGTGAAATTGTAATGGGTAAAGTTTTTCATATAATTTTTTTAACTCATATTTGATTTCACCTGGTAAAGCTTTACTGATGTTTTTTATAAATTGAATCATTTCTTTTTGGACTTGCTGTAAATTATCCATTTTCAATAAAAATGCATAAGTACTCTTAATTTGATATTCTAATTTATCTTCCAATTGTGCTTCATAATGAGAAATTAAATTAAGCACTTTGGCAAAGCACATCAATTCTTCTTTGACATGTTCCTTTTTGTTGGATGTAATAAGGTTTAGATAATGAATGCAATTTTGGTATTGTTTTAGACCAAAGTGAAGGCATGCTATTTTATAATCAAAAACCATGACGTGATGATTGTCTATTTTATCAGAGTATTTTGTCAAGAATTCTTCAATTTCACTTTTCAGTTCAAGACCCTTTTCAAATTCATTGGACAAAAAACACTGATTGAGGGTGTGTGTAAATTTTGTTAAGCTAACAAGAATGAAATTATTATCATTTTTGATAATAATTTCTTTAAGGATTATTTTTTCAAATTCGTCTAAAGTGGTCTCAAAAACTGACTTATAGTTAAGTAGAAATGTTACTTCAAGCAAAGAATGCACTCCTTTAATATACCAAACGGGATTAATTTTAATCATCTCAGGATAATCTGTAAACAATTGTACCCATTTTTGAGCATATTTATATCCATTTACTAAATCTTGGACGAGCAAGTAATACCATAAATAGGTCTTATATAGCCAAAGTTTTTCACGAAATCCCATTTCGGTGATATTGTATTTTGGCATTTTTTTGTTAAAAAGTAGCGTGATATCATTAATTTCTTCAGCATTTTTTGCATAGCCTTTTTTAAGCATAATGTTGTAAAGCATCAAGGATAGATTCGAAAACCTGTTCGTCAAAACATTTTTTCTACTGATATCTTTGGATTGTTTTATCAGCTCTTCAGCCCTATTTTCAGCACTACGTGTAATGTATTGTGTCTCTATTACTTTTTCAAGTTCAATAATTTCATAAGCAAGATTTTTCTCTTCATTGGTCAAGGCCAAAATTTTAGTTTTTTCTAAAATTTTTAAGCTTTGTTTAAATAAACCTTTATGGTAGAGTATAGTAGCAAAATCCAATTGCTCCCTGATAATTAATCGAATATTTTGATTAAGGGGATTCATTCTCAAGCTCACCAATATTTGTTTGTAAAGGTGCGCTTTTAAATTGGAAAGCTGATTTTTTGTAACAACCTTTGACTTTAGAATTTCGTCTTCATTGTAATTTTTCATTTTATCAATAATATCAAAAAGTAGCAAAAACTTTGCTTCTGCATTTACCTCTAATCGTGTGGCATATAATTTGAATTGCCGCTTTTCCGATCTTGTCAAGGTTTTGATTAAAATAAATAAACTATCTGTAGATTGCATAGGCTATCAATAATAATATTCTTTTTTTGTTGTAAATTTTTATAATAAAATCAATATCGGATTTATAAATGTGATTTATAGATTGTACTTGAAAAATATGTAATTGTTACAAAATTAATATTTTATTTATTATTTAGGCGTCGTAAAATAAGTCTTCGTAAATTGCTGATTATCTGTAATGTAAGTTGATATTTTGATTTTTAAACACTGTAATTTATGTACTTTTTGATTTTTTTTTAAAATTTTACTCCTCTACTTTTGTGGTTAACTTAACGAACACCTTATTTTATGTATAGTGAAAAGATTCAAATTTTTGATACCACTCTAAGGGATGGAGAGCAAGTGCCAGGATGCAAGCTCAATACAGCACAAAAGTTAATCATAGCACGCCATTTGGATGATTTGGGTGTAGATGTTATAGAAGCTGGATTTCCTATTTCCAGTCCAGGAGATTTTGAAGCTGTGGCTAAAATTTCTAAAGTAGTAAATAATGCTATTGTCTGCGGACTTACAAGGGCTAATGAAAAAGATATTGTGACTGCTGCTAGAGCTTTAGAATCGGCTAAAAAACCACGAATTCATACGGGAATAGGTACTTCTGAGTCACACATAAAATTCAAATTTAATAGCACTCAAGACGAAATATTAGAGAGAGCAGTCAAAGCTGTGACTTTTGCCAAAAAATATGTAGATGACGTGGAGTTTTATGCAGAAGATGCAGGACGTACAGATAATGTTTTTTTGGCTCGAGTATGCGAAGAAGTCATTAAAGCCGGTGCAACAGTACTCAATATTCCTGACACCACTGGTTATTGTCTGCCTCAAGAATATGGGGCTAAAATGAAATTTTTGACTGAAAATGTTAAAGGTATAGAGAAAGCTATTCTTTCATGTCATTGTCATAATGATTTAGGTCTTGCCACGGCCAATTCTATTTCTGGTGTGATTAATGGTGCAAGACAGATAGAGTGTACTATCAATGGTTTGGGAGAACGAGCTGGCAATACTGCTTTAGAAGAAGTTGTGATGGTATTGAAACAACATCCATACCTTAATTTATATACTGATGTTAAGACGACGATGCTGAATGCTATCAGCCAGTTGGTTTCTGATAGTATGGGAATGGTGGTACAACCCAACAAAGCCATAGTAGGTGCCAATGCTTTTGCTCATAGTTCTGGAATTCATCAAGACGGCGTCATCAAACGACGTGATACCTACGAAATTATTGATCCCGCAGAGGTCGGAGTCAGTCACTCTTCTATAATCTTGACCGCAAGAAGTGGTAGAGCAGCTCTAGCTTACAGAGCCAAAAATATCGGCTTTGAACTTACCAAACTTCAGTTGGATGAGGTATATAATGAATTTCTGAGTGTAGCAGATAAACAAAAAGAAGTTCATGACCATGATTTAATTAATATTATAGAAAAATGCAATATAACAAATATAGCCTGTTAAAATATTATGAGCGGAAAAACATTATTCGATAAAGTATGGGACAGTCATGTGGTAGAGACAATACCCAATGGTCCAGACATGTTATACGTTGACAAACATCTCATACATGAAGTCACTAGTCCACAGGCTTTCGCCGAATTGGAGGAAAGGAATATTCCTATTTTTAGACCACAGAATATATTGGCTACTGCTGACCACAATGTTCCTACCCAAAACCAACATTTGCCTATAAAAGATGACTTGTCTCGCAATCAATTACTAAAATTGACCGAAAACTGTCTTAAAAACAATATCACACTTTATGATTTGGGCCATAAATATCAAGGTATAGTACATGTAATGGCCCCTGAATTGGGAGTAACACAGCCAGGAATGACAATTGTATGTGGGGATAGCCACACATCTACACATGGAGCCTTTGGTACCATTGCTTTTGG
>CAZBCV010000227.1:0-4118 GCA_964490495.1 uncultured Aureispira sp.
TCCAAAAATAACTCACAACTTAATTTAAAAAATTATTTAGACGGAGCACTAGTTTGTCGTAAAGTTACATCAATATTTTTTTTGTCGACTAATTCAGGTAGAATTCTGATGAAATAATCAATAGAACGGTTAATAAAAATTGACTTGTAAAGAATAAATTTGTAGATTTGGGGGATGGAAGATTACATTAAACGAGTTTCTCATCTTAGATTTCTAATTACCAAAATAAGATGAATAAAATTTTTAATTATATACTTATTTTAGTTTTTACTGGGATGAGCCTAAATGCTCAAGAAAGAGTGACATCATACGAGGAAGAAGGTTTTGACTATTCTTTTCAATATGATATTAATTATTATAATGATACCTTTTATTTATTTAAACACATTAATGATACTCTTTTTATAGATATTGTAGACAATGATGTTATAAAGACCTATAATAAAATAAGTTTACCGCGCTTCGCTTTATCGTTTTATTATTTTCGAGACAGTAGATTTAAAATTTTCATCAATAAAGACACATTGTATAGCTATGATATTGCGAATAATACGATGGCAAAATACATCGGTACAAGTCCTGACCAAAGTATTGACCTAAAAGCGAGCTATAGTAAGAAAGAAATCATTTATAGACCGAATGTTGCGACAAAAGACCCTGATGTTTATGTAGATTTATCTTCTGGTCGAAGTTTATCGTTGAAGGAAAATTTTGATCAATATGAAATCAATGATCTATATATCGTGGCTGCAAACTTTAGTCCTCCTCCAAGTGGTGGAGATTACCTACCTTCATTACAGCGGTTAAACATCATAAATAAAAGTACCGGAGAAGTTTTGATGGAGACCTTAGACACCATTTCCATCAATAGATATGCCATCAACTTTCCCTACCTGATATATAATAAGGATAATAATTCTTGGAGAAAAAAGAATTTATTAAGTGGCAATGATGAGCTTCTTTTTTCCAGCCATGTCTCAAATCTGCCTAGACTCATCAATGTGGTGAATGATGTCACCTTTTTGTCTAAAATCCAAGGTGATACCAACAAGATATTTGTATACAACCAACAAACCGTTTTAATGGACTCGTTAGTACTTTTAGGTAATGTATTGACCCCAAATATCATTTCAAAGAGCATTGAAGATTATGTTGTAATTGACAATATTGGCACCCAATCTTACCTTTACGATATTAGGTCAAAAAAGCTATTGATTATTCCCCAAAACAATTTTGTAATATCTGAATTGCTTATTTATAAGGAAAAAGAAGAATATCATATTTTTGATTCAAAAAATCAACTATTTAGTAAACTCCCTGTCGGAATTGATTTATCATCACTTAGTAAATCAAAAACCTCAAATGAATTTTTATGTCTCAAGACTGACCAACCCCAGATAAATAGATATAATCAACAATTCAACTTAATTAAATCTTTTACTATAAACGAAATTAAAAAGGTTGGTTTACCACCCTATACCCCAATACACCTGTTACAAAACATGCTAATTTTAAAAATTAGAAATTCTCTATTTCGATTAAATGGTGACAGTTTAGAAGAAATATTAGATTTGGATAAAAATCCATACGTTTTTAATACTTCAAACGGTTTATACATTCAAGAAACTACTTTTGAATCAATCATTCTTAAGGCTTTTATCAATAACAAATTTCAAACAATACATGTTTTCAAGCGGGATTTAAGCGAGCCAGTTGAGTTAAAACTCTTTAGAAATATCACAGAAAATGATGATAATTATTTTGCTGTATTACAAAATGGAGATCTTCATGCCATCCACAGAAAATTAAGTAAGTCTACCCTTTTAGATGTAAATGTTGAATCCTTAATTACCTTAAATAACTTCCTTTATTACGTAAAAAACAATACTTTGTGTGCCATAGATTCCAAACATAATAAGTCCAATATTTTAACTATGGTCAATTCATCTTATCATTTCGTACATAAAGATAAATTGTATTGGATAGCTTCGGACAAAGTTTATGAAGTATCAGGCACAACAGTTAAAGAAATAACTGGTTTGTATAAAAAAGATGCTTTTTACAAATCTATAGGAAAATATATTACAGCATTTAGTACTGAAATCAATTTAACAACTCATTGGGTGTACGATGGAAAGGAGTTTATCCAACTCGACAAAAGACCAAACTCTGAAGTATTGTCTCTCGAAAATCATCTCATTTTTTTTGACTCTAAAAACAATTTAATAGCATTTGACCCTCTAAATAAGCAAACAATATTTTTACCAAAAGAGTTACAAGAATTAAAACTCAATGATGTTACTCAAATTGGAGACTTAAACATTTTCTTAATGGAAAAACCTTCTAAATTTTTCAAAACATTGTATTTCTATACACTGGATAAAAATTTTCAAAATATCAAATTACTTCATTCTTACAAAAAATTTAGCTTTATAAATTATCCTACACCTTCTGCTGATTTTATTTCAAACCCACTCATTTTCTCTGAAATTAGTATGTCTTACTTAGATAAAAGTGGGAGATCAACCAATCTAGATATTTCATTTGCTGAAAGTCAACTTTATAATCTAAACGGATTTGTATACTTTGTAGGAATTGATCCAAAATATGGTCGTCAATTATTTCGCATAAGAAATGTAAATAAAGCGTTCGATCAAGATTTTAATGGCAAGCGATTTGTAGTCTTTCCAAACCCAACTTTTAATACCCTTACTTTTGACCATACTTTAGATAAATGCACTGACTTTAATGTTTATAGCAGTTCCGGCCAAAAAGTATATGAATCTTCAACCTATGTCGATCAAATTGATGTTCAGAGGTTGAAAGAAGGGATTTACACGATCTTGTGTAATTGCGACGGGGTGCTCAAAACTTCTAGATTTATGAAGACTTTTTAGTTTTATTAAAATTATTCTCCAACATTATCCCTCCATTTTTGTTTTCGCCCTATAAATAATTAAAAGAACACAATGAACTTAAAAAACAAAACGATTGTCATGACAGGCGCTACATCAGGTCTTGGACTTGTAGCTGCAAAACATGCATTACAACAAGGGGCTAAATTGATCGTATTATATAGAAACGCTGAACTAATCAAAGCACTTGAAGGTATCGGTGATTTGGTACCCATCCAAGCGGACTTATCTTCTACCGTCTCTATCAAAAATGCATGCGAACAAATAAAAAGTAGCTACTCACACATTGACATTATAGCGAACAATGCTGGCTTGTGGGTTTTTGGAGATAGAAAGGTCACAAAAGAAGGTAGAGAGATGACTTTTATGGTCAATCTGTTAGCACCCTGGATTTTAATCAAATCATTGGGACCACTACTAGATAAAAGTACAGATCCTCGCATAATCAATACAGCATCTGCCCTCCATCAAGGTACGATAGACTTTGAGGATATAGAATATAGCAAAAGCTTTAGCGGTTTTAAAGCATATCGTCAGTCAAAACTAGCTTTGATACTGATGACCCGATATCTTGCGGTCCAGCATCCAAAATGGGCCATCGTATCACAACATCCTGGAGTAGTAAGCACAAGTCTTGGTCGCGAAGGTGGCTTTTTCTCAAATTTTTTCTTCAAAATGTTTGGTATTTCAGCAGAAAAAGGTGCTGCAACCTTAATACATTTGATGGAATGCGACAAAGCTTCACTAAAAAGTGGCGAATACTACACTAAATCGAAATTGGCAAAAACTACAACGTCAGAAAGTAAGGATATGGTTCTAGCTGAGCGTGTGGTGAGGTTTTTGGAGGGCGTTAAATGGTAAGATTTCTTAGGGCTTAGCATATTATAATTTTCTTTAAAAGGTTAATAATTCTAGGAATAATCCATTTCTTTGTACTCTTGAGAGTTTCATTTTTTTCATTTGTAAGCAAGGTAGTTAACAACCCAAAGCTGTAAGACGGTGGCGATTTGTCACCTAAAATACCTATTTAACCAATTAGAATTTTTCCAATTAATTTCTTCTCATTTTAATAAATTAGTTCGAATCCAACTCGGTGAGTTGTACTTTTGATTCTCACTACGGAACTCATTTAAGATATTTAGGCAATTGAAATAGCGTTTTTAGAACTTCCCTCCATAATTTTTTCACATATTCTACCTATTT
>CAZBCV010000228.1:0-4104 GCA_964490495.1 uncultured Aureispira sp.
TGGTCAATCCATTACTGGAACAGTCACTGATATAATGGGTAAGCCTTTGGTAGGTGCCACAGTCCTATGGGAAAACACAAATGTAGGAACGACTACTGATAAAAACGGTGCTTTCCTATTGGATAAAGTTTCTGATACCACAGCTATACTCCATATTTCTTATGTGGGCTTTATGCCAGAAAAAATCAAAGTTTTAGATATTACTGACTGGCAAGTACAGATGATGGAAGATGCTACATTTAATGAAGTAGATATTGTGGCCAAAGGTGCTGCTACTCGCTTCGCCAATGATGTGGCCAAAGTGGAAGTATTGGGTGTTCGAGAAATTCAACGGGCAGCATGCTGTAGTTTAGCAGGTTGTTTTTCGACCAATAGTAATGTGGAAGCCAATGTGACAAATGTAGTGACTGATGCCAAAGAATTAAGAATTTTAGGACTTTCGGGAGTGTATAATCAAGTGCTTGTCGATGGCGTACCGTTGATCCAAGGGCTGGCATATCCCTACGGGCCGAATAGCTATCCTGGCACAATGATAGAAAAGATATTTGTTACTAAGGGAGCTAACTCTGTTTTGCAAGGCTTCGAAAGTATAAGTGGGCAAATCAATATGGAATTTCACCAGCCAGAATCTGCGCCTCAATTATTTTTAAATGCATTTGCTAATTCCTTTGGCGAAACGCAGTACAATGTCAACTATATGACAAAAAAATCGTCATGGAATAATCTTGCCATAGCTCACCTTACACTTCCAGCAACAAATATTGATAGAGATAAAGACGGGTTTAAAGATATTGTTCGATCCAATCGGATGTCTTTTTTCAATCGCTGGGCTTATGACAATCCTGAAAAACCTCAATGGAGACACACTATTTCTGTGAGGTATCTCAATGAGAATCGTGAAGGGGGTCTTACCACTTTTGATCATAAACAACATTTAGGGTCTTCCAATATTTATGGTCAAAATGTAAATATGAATCATGGCGATATCACTACTAAAACTAATTATGTGCTCAATGAGAAGACTTCAATAATTATGCTGAACAGTGCCTTTGTGCACCAACAAGAGAGCTATTTTGGTATTAAGTACTATCTTGGCAAACAATTTAATCTCACATCTACTATATATGCGGATTACTATTATGGTGAACAAAATCACAATTTGAAAGCAGGATTGAGTCATAGACACAATAGGCTACAAGAAGATGTTAAATTTTTGGAACCGATTCCATTTTTAGATTATGAAGGAAGATACCACACTGACTATGATATTCCAGGTTTTTTTGCTGAAAATAAATGGACCATTTCTAAATTTACAATTTTGGCGGGCTTGAGGTACGATAGATTTGGAAAATTCGGTTGGAAGCCCACACCTCGTCTCTTGGTACGAGCCCAATTGAGCGAAGATACAGATATACGGTTTAATATAGGGAAAGGATATAGAATGGCACATATTTTTTCTGAAAACAGTAGCCTTTTAGCGGGCAATAGAAGACTAGAGATATCTGATGATTTGGCACCTGAGGAGGCTGTAAATTTAGGACTTAATTTTATCCAAAACTTTCGATGGAATGAAATATCCATTACCTTGTCTGGAGATGCTTACTGGACTTATTTTCAGAATCAAATATTTCCAGATTTTGATAAAAAGATAAATACGGCTATTGTAGATAATTTTTTTGGGAAAAGTATTTCCAACAGTTACCAATTAGAAAACAAATGGATATTTTCTCCGCAGTTTGATGTAAAATTGGCTTATAATTATTTAGAGGTGTATCGCATGAACAATGGTGTTCGTGAAAACTTGCCTTTTGTGCCGACCCATAAATATAGTGCCAACACTTCTTACAGTTTGCCCAATGACGAATGGCAATTTGACATGACCTATAGATGGATAGGAAGCAAGGTGCTGCCTTCTACCGCCAATTATCCTGAACGGTACCAATTGCCCAATAATTCAGTGCCATATCAACAATTGGACTTTCAGATAACACGCAGATGGAAAGACGTTCAAGTTTATGGGGGAATTGAAAATATCTTTGATTTTCGGCAAGAGTTTCCCATTTTGGGCTTTGACCAGCCTTTTGGAGAATTTTTTGACCCTGCTTTCAATTGGGGACCGACCAAAGGAAGAGAATTTTATTTAGGTGTACGCTATAGTATGAAGTAAATAGATAATTGGAAATCAAAATTTTTAGGTTATAAATAATTCAGTAATTAAAAAATATTTAAAATGCAAACAGATAATGATATTAAAGAAATGGTAAAGCAAAAATACAGTGAAATAGCTTTACAAGACAAAACCACGAATGCGTCCTCTTGCTGTGGTGCTGGAGGTTGTAGCACAGAAGTGTATAACATCATGAGTGAAGACTACGATACTTTGGAAGGCTATAATAAGGATGCGGATTTAGCATTAGGTTGTGGATTACCTACGGTTTTTGCCAAAATCAAGGAAGGGGACACAGTGATTGACCTCGGCAGTGGTGCTGGCAATGACTGTTTTATAGCCAGAGCTGAAACTGGGCCTAGTGGAAAAGTGATAGGAATAGATTTTACGCCGGCCATGATTGCTAAAGCCCGCGAAAATGCTGACAAAATGGGGTTCAATAATGTAGAATTTCGTCAAGGGGACATAGAAAATATGCCGTTAGGTGGTGAAGTGGCCCATGTAGTGGTGAGTAATTGTGTACTCAATTTAGTGCCAAATAAAAAGGCTGTTTTTGCAGAGATTTTTAGAGTATTAAAGCCTGGAGGACATTTTAGTATTTCAGATATAGTTTTGAATGGGTCATTGCCAGTATCTATACAGTCGGCTGCGGAAATGTATGCGGGATGTGTTTCTGGCGCTATTGAAATGAAGGATTATTTAGGATTTATAAGTGAAGCGGGTTTTAAAAATGTTGTTATACAAAAAGATAAACCCATTATTATTCCATCCGATATTCTTTCAACCTATTTGACAGATGCAGAATTAAGTAAATATTATGATAGAGAAACCCCTATAAGGAGTATTACAGTCTTTGCTGAGAAACCATCATATGTTGCAAAATGTGTTCCTGGAAATGGATGCTGCTAAATAAACTGAAAAATAAGTGGAATGGCTGATTCTGTATGGAAATATTTGAATCTTGAGTCATAATATGCGTGAAGGATAGAAGCGAGCACGACCGTAGGGAGTAAAGCGGATAGCCTGACCTGTAGCGCAGCGGAAGGGCACGCCCATATTATATTATCAATTATGACAAATCATTTCGGATTAAGACATTAAAAATAAGGCCATATTTCGAAAGTTGCGACCCCAAAAAAATTCGTTGTGTCGGCCTCTATCTTTAAGAACGATTCTAAAAGACGTATCTGGCCAACGGGCATTTTTTAGTGCCCAATAGGTTTTTTCAAGTAGATATGCCATGCTTTTACTTTCGGTTTTACTCCCTACCACATACATTTTTGTGGGTTGTCCAGCATTGATAGTTAAAATTTCTGGTATCATTCCCAATGAAGGGGAGAAGATGGCAGCTTTCCCAAACACATGACCGAAACGTGTGGCGGCATAAAATGAAATTAATCCACCTAAAGAACTGCCGCCTATCATGGTGTGCTCTCTGTCCGCAAAAGTCCTGAATGTATGGTCAATATATCTTTTGACAGTGTGAATTAGAAATTCAATGTAGGCCTGACTGGTGGAATTGGGATTTGTAGTACTGTGAGGAATATATTCTTCGGCTCTTTTGTGGAGGGCATTGTCAATACCCACTATGATAAATTGTTTGGAAAGGGGTAAGGTATCCATCACTTCTCTGAGTCCCCATGCTCTTAAAAAAGCAGTGTGGTGTTCAAAAAGATTTTGCCCATCCTGCATATACATCACCGAAAAGTGACGCTGAGGATATCTAAAATATGCTTTGGGTATTAATATTCTTAGGGTTCTTTGTTGATTTAAGTAGGCGCAATATAGGTTTTCGATTTTGAGTACAGATGTATATTGGGCTTTCATTGTTTGCGATTTCAGAAGTTTTTTTGGTAGCACTTTCTTTAATAAGTAGTGGTCATATTTTCGTGTACGTTGATGATAAAATCTGCTTTACCTTTATTTTCAGCCGACAA
>CAZBCV010000229.1:0-4050 GCA_964490495.1 uncultured Aureispira sp.
TTGGCCACCTCGTATTGTACCTTTATTTTTTCTCCTTGGCGTGCACTGGCATCAGTAAGGTTAGGGATAGTTTTAATATAAGATATGGCCGCATCGGGAAATGTAGTATGTGATAGTCTCCAATGATTTAGTTGGGCTGAGTTTCTATTTATAGTATCCAAAAATGATGCTTCAACTTCAAAATTGTTTATTTTTGGATTTGTAATATTAATTACACCTGAACTAACTATAGAATCAATAATTACGCTGTTATTATTATTGACTTCAAATAACGTCACTACACTTTTTTGGTTATTATTATTATTCCATTGTGCTTTGAACTCCTTTGATTCTTTTATGCCATTATTCAAAAAAACCTCTGTTTTTCCAGATGTTGCTTTTCTTGTTACGGCAATATTTGTTTCAATAATTTCATCGATATTAGAGGCAATTTTTTCTGCCAGAACTCCTTTTCCATTTTCTAAATGTAAAATATATGGCATACTATTATCTTTAAGTTGGCGAACAAATTGAGCTCCATGCGATTCCAACACTGAAAAAATATTTTTGCCCAACGCTATTGAATCTTGTTCCCAACCATCAAACGAGATTTTGGAATTTGCATCTTTTAAAATTGAGAACATATGCATATAATGCCCCTCCTTAAATTCATTTTCTATAAAATCCATAATGTTCTTTCTTTGCTCTTGGGTATTTGTTCTAAAGAAAAATCCTCTAACTCTATTTCCAGTAGGATTAATACTTCCATATAAACCGCCCGCAGGATTCCAAATCCCTCCAAGTAAATCTTCTCGATCCGCAATAACAAAACCTAAACCATCATTCATAAAATTCCATGGAGTAACTGAGCCAAACATAACCCCATTAAAAATATAACCAGGTCTATTTGTTGTACTCCATAATCTATTAACAACTCCTACCCTATTATACTCCTTTCCAAACTCAAATCTCCTATCCGTATCCTCACTGATTTCTAGGTCGGTAAATTCATTTTGAGCAAATTGGAAAAAGTGACTTTGGTTCCATCCTTCATCTTCGTAAGGAATATAGGCAAAAGAGAGTGTGGACCATCTGAAATCTTGACCTGCCTCGGGTTGTGGGCTCACACGCCAATAATACACTCTGTCTGAAACGAGATTTGATTTTGGAGTATATTCTATAAGACCACCAGTACTAGTGACTTTGCCCGTCTCTTTTAGTGGACTATTAAAATAAAGCGTTGTATCTATTTCAAATATAAAATCTGTTTGTTGTACGGGAACCGTCCCTGTTGAAGCTTTGAGCACAAAGTGTTCTTGGGTATTGATCATAGCAAAATCCGGTGGATAAATACCTCTTGCAAAATTATCAATAATAAAAAACTCATAGCCTTTCACACCATTTATGTCTAATTCATTATTGGCATGTGCTTGAGGCAAAGGGCCTTCTACAACTTTATTTCCCACATTAATTGTGGCTCTCAATATATTTTTACCAATAGATTCATTACCATAATTTTTAAGTTCTAATACTATATTTTTTCTAGCAGCAATATCATCCAATGCCATTTTTATGGTGTCGGCTACCCGCCCATTAGGTAATTCGTGCAAAAACAATAGCTCTACGGTATCTCTTTGATACAAGCCCAAATTGACAGCATCTAAAAGTACAGTAAATTTATTGAGTCCTGCTGTGACTAAGCTAGGTTCTGTTTTTACACTTTGTGCATCAAAAGTATAGTCGGCAGCTGGCCTAAGATAGGGTCTCAATGCAGGGTCACCATGATAGGTCATTTGACTGTATAAAGCCAAGTCTGAACCCGTTTTATTTCTATTTTCTTTGGCCATTTGTGTGATAGCTTCGCCAAATGTTTCAAAAACTCTATCTTTGTATAATAAATTGAAATATCTTCTTCCATAATTACTTAATGCCGGGATAAAAGCTTGACCTGTGGAAGCAAAAAACACTATAGCTCCTCTATCTTTTTCAAGCACAAAGTTTTCACTTATTCCCCTTCCTGTACTGTGAATATTACCAGCATAGCACCCAAAAGCATTCATTACTGGATATTTTCCAAAATTGGTATAATTGCGAGGGTTGTCAATGGGAAAATCCCATGAATTGGCAGAAGAATGACCAAAAAAGTTAATCAATCCTAAACCTTTATTAAATTTTTGAGTAATTTCTTCATTGATTAAAAAATCTACTGCATCATTGGTATTTTTTAAATAAGAAGTGACTTGTCCACCTAAGTAGGGTCCCTCCAAAATATCTTTCATGCTATCTAGCCCACTTCGAATCCCATTTTGCTCCCCGATTGTTTTTCCACCTCCTAAGTGGAGGATTTGCTTTTTCCAGAACTGGTCATCGATGGTTTGTGGTGCTGTGGCAGAACGCTCATAACTTCTAACTTTATCTAAATAATTTTTAATATCTGTATTGCCTGCAGCCGCCAATCTACCCAATGCGAAGGGTGGGTCTGGAAAATTACCCTCTGAAAATAAAAGGTTGTCAGAACCTGTATAACCAAAAGTGGGCACATAAAAGATTCGATCAATATTGTTAACCACTTGATTAGCTGTCCTCATAAATGGGTATTCTACACCTTTACCAATTATAAATACAAACTTCAATTCTGGCCATCTTTCTTTCATGAAAGCTCCCAAATTTTTAAGTGCCAAAAAGTGTCTATCTATACCATATCCAAAATGTTCGTAAATATCTTCAATATCTAAGATATCGACATTGTAATTGCCCCCTTCGGCAGACGCCCTATATTCTGCATATTCTTTAACATAGTTAGGGCCTCTATTATACAATGTTTTATGAGTAATGATGACGTAATCTTGATTTTTGTTGGTAAAATCTTTAGGTTCAAAAGTATTTATTTCAGCCACTTCTTTATAGCCATTGGCTTCATTTAATATCATGAGTTGAGCTGGACGAAGCGTTGGATTCAAAATTATTTCTACATTATTACCATTTTTATTGGTTCTATACCTATTATTATTTTGTACATCAAAGACAAAAACATTTCCACCTTCCTTCATTTGAGTGGCGGTGATGAATCTGCGTGTACTCGCGGCAGGCAATTCAAAAAAGAAAATATCACTGTTCATTAAATTAAAGCTTCGCGGATAGGTCAATGCGACATGGGCTAAGTGATGTCTATCGTTGGCGCTATAAACATTTTGAATATTGAATGTATTACTACTTCTAATGTCGCTCAAAGCCAATTCCTTTTTATATTGAACAGTTACTTTTCCTGGAGTTTCTATTTTATCTAGAACATTTCCATTCCAACTAATATTCAAGCCATTAAACACACTATTCAAACCTGTCCTAAATGCCAAAGTGGGTGCTGGACCAGACATCACTATAGCTGTTGTATTTATGGTTTGGTTGGTTAGATTCCTCGGTCCAGTACCAAATCCTTCACTGGACTCAAAAAATGAATTCCTTATATCACCTCCATCTACGTTTTTCCAATAGGCATTAGAAAATACAATTTTCTCTTCATGCATATAATAAGGTAAAGGTGTCAAATTATTGTTGGAAAAGTTGGGATTGATTTGATTGTACCTTAGATTATTGCTATTGGGCGATAGGGTTAAAAAATAGGCATTGGTATCCGTTACAAATGAATAATCAGGATTCAGTAGATCTTTTTTCCAATCTGCATATAAAAAAGTATCTAAACCAATCGTATTTTTTTCACCATAAAATTCAATCCATGCTCCAGGTCCGAATGTAGGTCCGCTCACATGTAGGGCTCGGTCTTTGCCAAAATTTATGAGTTTTAAATCGGAAGCGGCCACCTGACCATGAGTCCAACCTGCTTCTAATAGCTTTTCATAAGTGACTTTGTATATCCCATTTTCAGCCACTTTAAGTTTGTAATACTTTTTATTGACATCAATCCATGAATTGGCTATTTCACCTTGTGAAAAACCATTAAACATAATGAATAAAACCACAATAACTGAAAGAAAAAGCTTACTAAATTTGAACATATTATTATTTTTTGTAATCTATTGAGTTTTAAAAATGATAACTTAACGGCAAAATTAA
>CAZBCV010000230.1:0-4008 GCA_964490495.1 uncultured Aureispira sp.
AAGTACTGATTTTACCTGCCTGACTGCCGTCTTAGGCAGGCAGGTTGTACTTTTGCCCTTCACTACGGAACCCATTTTTGATATTTAGGTTATATTACTAAATCAAAATAATTTAAAAAAATGGATAATTCGAGAAATGATTTTTTTGATAGCACAGTGATGGGACATCCATCGGGCTTGTTTGTATTGTTTTTTACCGAGATGTGGGAACGCTTTAGTTATTATGGGATGCGAGCACTTTTGGTCATGTTTTTTACTGCTTCTCTCATGGACGGGGGTTGGGGTTGGCCTCGAGAACACGCTTATGCTATATTTGGAACCTATACTTCATTAGTGTATCTTTCAACAATTTTGGGTGGCTATATGGCTGACCAAAAGATAGGTTTTAGATGGGCTGTTGTGGTAGGTGCTTTGCTGATGACTTTAGGTCATGCATCAATGGCAGTAGAGACGCCGTTTTTTATATACACTGGACTGACATTACTAGTTTTTGGAAGTGGTTTTTTTAAGCCCAATATGACATCAATGATATCCGAACTATATAAAGACTTTCCTGAAAAGAAAGATGGTGCTTATACCATTTTTTATATGGGCGTAAATGCAGGTGCTTTTTTTGGGATACTTTTGTGTGGTTACTTAGGTGAAACAGTGGGTTGGTCATGGGGTTTTGGTTTAGCAGGCATTTTCATGCTTTTTGGATTGTTACAGTTCTGGTTGGCCCAAAATATTTTTGGAGAAGTGGGTAAAGTACCACTAGCTACAAAATTTGCTGCGGTAAAAGAAGAAAATCCTGTCAAATTTAACCCATTTACACAGTTAGACTTAGCATTGATATCAATAGCAGCAGTTTTAGGTTTGGCTTGGATTCTCAATGATCCTATTTCAAAAATTTCTGGCGGCACATATAATTTATTCAGGTTTGAATTGTTTGGACTTTCTGGTTCTAATTTTGTAATTCTTACAGGATTGGTATTGTTTTTAATAGTATTATTTACTAGAATACCTCGCTACGATAAAGTGACAGGAGATAGAATGTTGGCTGTTCTTTTCTTTTCAATAATGACAATATTTTTCTGGGCTATTTTTGAGCAGGCACCAAGTTCCCTTACCATATTTGCCAAAGATTATACGAATAGGGTATTGGAAGGAAGTGCTGGAATGACTTTTAAAATATTTAATAGTTTGATGACATTGGTTCCGTTGGCTATAATTACTTATGTATTGTATTTATTATTTAAGCAAACATTTGCAAAATATTCTATTTCAAATATTGTTCTCAGCATAAGTTTTGTGATAGTTTGGGGAATTTCAATTTGGATGTTGAATGTAGAATTTCAAAAAGAAGTTGCAGAGGTACCCGCATCATGGTTTGGAGTTCTAAACTCATTATTTATCATTGCTTTTGCACCTTTGTTTTCCAAAATATGGGAGAGTAAATACAACCCTACTGCCAATGTAAAATTTGCTATTGGTATGTTTTTATTAGCATTGGGAATGGTGGCTGTGGCAGTAGGCGCATCATCTATTCCGGCGGGCGCAAAAACAGCTTCTGTAAGCATGATGTGGTTGATTTTGGTGTATTTGTTTCATACTTTGGGTGAGTTATGTATTTCACCTGTTTCATTGGCCTATGTAAGTAAATTAGTACCTGGTAGGATGATAGCTTTGATGTTTAGTATATATTATTTAGCCATTGCCATAGGTATGAAATTAGCGGGTGTCTTTGGAGAATATTCTGAAAGCATAGCTAATGAGAATGGAATTAGTTACTTTTTCTGGATATTAACGGCTATTGCAGCGACAATGGGGATTTTATCAATAGTTTTCTCTCCATTAGTGAGACGTTTGATGCACGGTGTGCGATAGACCATAGGATTAAAAATAATTATTAATAAAGAATGAAATTAGCACTTGTAGATCAGGTCATCATAGTTTTGTTTTTTTTAGTCACGTTAGGCATTGGATTGTGGGCCTCTAAAAGTGCTTCAAAAAACAGCAATGAATTCTTTTTGGGTGGACGTAAAATGCCATGGTGGCTTTTGGGCGTATCTATGGTAGCGACCACATTTTCGGCAGATACACCCAATTTAGTGACTGACATCGTCAGAAATAATGGTGTATCAGGCAATTGGGCTTGGTGGGCATTTTTATTGACGGGTATGCTCACAGTATTTATTTATGCCAGACTTTGGAGGCGCTCAGGCATTTCGACGGATTTGGAGTTTTATGAAATGCGGTATAGTGGAGGAGCAGCTAAGTTTTTGCGCGGTTTTAGGGCGGTGTATTTGGGTGTTTTTTTTAATGTGATTATCATGGCCACTGTCATGTTGGCAGGAATAAAAATAGCAGGAATTTTACTGAATTGGTCGCCTTGGCAAACTGTTCTTATTGTAGGAGTGGTTACTGTAATTTATTCGTCCATTGGAGGATTTAAGGGTGTCATTTATACAGATTTTGTGCAGTTTGTGGTGGCTATGATAGGTATGTTTTTGGCTTGTATTTATGTATTAGATCTTCCACAAATAGGTGGTTTGCAGGCATTAATTACACATCCAAACGTGAGTGACAAAATCAATTTATTGCCAGATATGAATAATATGGAAGTGGTAGTTCCACTTCTACTCATTCCTATTGCAGTACAATGGTGGAGTACTTGGTATCCGGGTGCTGAGCCTGGTGGTGGCGGCTATATTGCTCAAAGAATGCTTTCTGCAAAAGACGAAAGTGGAGCCATAAAAGCTACTTTATTGTTTAATATAGCCCATTACGCCCTTAGACCTTGGCCATGGATTTTAATCGCTTTGGCGTCGTTAATAATATTTCCAACATTAAACGATATTTCTACGGCTTTTCCTCAATTAAATACCTCAATTGTAAAAGATGACTTAGCTTTTCCAGCTATGTTGTCTTTATTGCCTACGGGTTTATTAGGTATTGTGATTGCTGCATTAATTGCCGCATTGATGAGCACGCTGAGTACACATCTCAATTGGGGGAGCTCATATATAGTCCATGATGTTTATCAAAGATTTATTGAACCCAGTGTCAGTGAGCCTAAAAAAGTAAGAATTGGTCAAATTTCGACGGTTTTCCTTATGGTTTTTGCCGCAGTTTTTGCATTGTTTTTAGAAAATGCTTTGCAAGCTTTTAACATACTACTTCAGATAGGTGCGGGCACTGGACTATTGTTTATCTTACGATGGTTTTGGTGGCGTATCAATGCATGGAGTGAAATATCTGCGATGATAGTGTCATTCGTTGTAGCATTGATTATGGAATTAGTGGTCAAAGATATGATACCTACTCACTATAAATTTTTATTAGGCGTTGGTATCACTACTGTGGCTTGGTTGGCTGTGACATGGCTTACTCGTCCAACAGATATGGAGACTCTGAAGCAGTTTGTTAAACAAATTAGACCTCATCAGAGGGGTTGGCAACCTATAGTAAGGCAGTTGGAAATAGAAGGCGTTAGTATAGAAAGCCACCCTAGTAGGTTGTATGCTGGCATTATTATGATGTTAGCGGGAAGTATTGGAGTATATTCCTTATTGTTTGGGACAGGTTTTATTTTGTATGGTCAGTATATATCCGCAATAATTTCGATTATTGTATTTTTCGTATCTTTTTCCGTGCTCAAATATTTTTGGAAACATAACACGCATGAATGATGTTTAGCTAGCATATGAAATTTAGATTAACAATATTAGGAACAAATGCGGCTTTGCCAGGTCCAAATACAATTACCACAGCACTCGTTTTGAATGTGCAAGAAGATTCTTATGTGTTTGACTGTGGGGAAGGTATGCAATCCAAAATGATGAAATATGGTTTTAAGAGAAATAAGATTAAAGCCATATTTATTTCACATCTGCATGGAGATCATATATTTGGATTGCCGGGGTTGTTGACGTCTTATGCACATTACCAACGTCAATTACCCTTGTTTTTGGTCGGACCAAAAGGGATAAAAGAATTTGTGGAGAGTTTATTGAGACTATCACATTC
>CAZBCV010000231.1:0-3964 GCA_964490495.1 uncultured Aureispira sp.
AAATCACAAATATATATATAATATTGGATAAAGGCATAGTATTTACAGTGATTTTTGAAATATTTTAGGCCAAATGGATAAAGGCTTGATTTTTTGTTTCTTTTGGCTATGTTCTTAAGTAATGGTGAATTTTTTCAATAATAATATATTTCTATCTAAGAGTTGGGATAAATACATAAAGTTGGCATGATTAGAATTTAGGTTTCTCTATTGATTGAAATTAGAAATGTCATATTTTAAGATTTCTCGCATGTGCTAGAAATGACGCTCGCAGTGGTAGGAAAAGTAGGAAAAAGAGGGCGACGGCAAAGCCACGTCGCCCTCTTTTTCCTATCCACCCATAACGAGGCGTCGTCATTTCGACCAACGGGAGAAAACTCAGCACCCTTCTTTTACCACAAAAGGAGGCCCACTCAATCGTAAGTGAGAGACCTATTTTAAGGTGGTTTATAACTTGTCAAATTTATTTAAGAACATAGCCTTTCTTTTTCATCAAGAAAAAAGAAAAAAAAGTAAAATTGATGCAGTAGATTACACACCTAAGCTTTCTACAATTTTATAATATTCCGGTTTTGCGAGAGAGTAGTAAGAATTCTTTCCATCTCTCGAAACTTTGACTATATTTTGGTTTTTTAATATACGAAGATGATGGCTCGCCACGGCTTGTTCTATTTCTAACCTTTCATGAATTTCAGTCACAGAAAGTTCTTTTTCATGGTACAGCAAATCTACTATAACAAATCGAATAGGGTGGGCTACAGCTTTTAGTTTTTCTGTGGCATCTTCTAAAAAATCAATATCGTATTTTGTTTGCATGGCAATTTTTACTACATAATGTGGATCAAAATCAAAACATCTATATATATAAATGAAAGAATGTTTAAAAGGTTGTGAGTATTTTAAGATTATTCTATTTTTTATGGATTTTTGTGGTGAGTGCATTGAACAATAGTGGCTTTTGAGTTATTAGTATTGAGTACACGCACAAAAAATTATATGTTCCAATATTTCAAACTGGTTTTCGTTGTCTTTTTCTCATGTATTTCTTTTCAGTTCATAGCGGCTCAATCTGAGACTCAATTGTCCTCTCCCTACCAGACTCTTTACAATCACGTCAATAGTCTGAAGGATGATAATTTTTATCCCATCCAAGCGGCTCAATCCTTTCCGAAACAGTTTCCTTTGTCTTTAAGGGCGGAGATGGCCCGCAAGCTCAAAACTATCTATGATGCCAATGGAATAGAAATAGACTTTAGTTCAATTCCTAAGACCTCTGATTACTTAGATTCTACTACTTTTAAAAATGTTTATACGCCATTTCCCATAAAATATTCTTTTATTAAAATAGAAAAATTGGATAGCACATGGGTCTATTCTGTAGAAACAGCCTTGGGTATTGATGCTATTTATAGAGAAATATTTCCAGCATGGGCCGAATCTATAGTGAGTAAACTTTCACCAGCCTATCACAAAAAATATTTAGGTATCAAAGGTTGGCAGTATTTAGGTTTTATCGGGCTTTTATTGGCTTTAATTTTAGTAAATTTTGTTTTATCGTTTATCATTGATGTGGTGATATTGAGGTTGTTTTATAAGAACGAAAAACTTGAGACCTCACAAAGCAGATTAGTGTTTAAGATTGCTACTTTTATAAGCATTGTGATATTAATTTATTTTTTTAAATATTTTGTGACGAAGTTGCTATTACCAGTTCATATATCGAAGATATTGCTCCTCTTGACCGACTTATTTCACACATTTACCATAGTTTTATTGCTATTTTATTTGCTGGCGCTCGTAAAAATTTATTTACTAAAATATACTTCGCAGACCGAAAGCAAATTGGATGATCAGTTGGCTCCGGTATTTATAAAAGGATTGAAAATTATTATAGGATTCATAGGCGCACTACATATTTTGGCCCTTTTGGGAGTGAATATTACGGCACTTATAGCGGGAGCATCTATTGGAGGTTTGGCTTTAGCCTTGGCGGCGCAAGATACTTTCAAAAACATGTTTGGATCGATTATGGTTTTTTTAGACAAACCTTTCCAAATTGGAGATTTCATTGTCACATCCGATATAGAAGGCACAGTGGACAATGTGGGTTTGCGATCTACAAGAATTCGCAAAATAGACACCTCTATTATTTCTGTTCCCAACGGTAATTTGGCCAATACCACCATCACCAATTTGGGTAAAAGGCTCAACAGGATTGTGGAATTGAACATAGGGGTTTTGTATAGTACTCCTCGAACTCAGATTGAAAAATTCATTGAACTGCTCCGACAAATACCTCACGCCCACACTGAAATCAGCCAAGAAAACCAATTTATATACCTTAGAAATCTTGCAGACAGCTCCATTGTTATTTATTTTAGAGTGTATGTGAGTGCAGCCACTTTTGCAGATGAATTAATGTTGCGCGAAAAAATAATCTTTGACATCATCCGAAGTGCCGAAGAAGCTGGAGTTTCATTTGCCTTCCCAAGTACATCGGTCTATATAGAACCCACAGAGGTCACAAAAAAGATATTCGAGCCCAAAGACATTCACTAATTTAACTTTTTCATATTTGATTTTATAATATTTGGGCGTGTCCTCCATCTCGTCAGAAGACGAGATGAAGGTCAGGCTATCCGCTTTACTTCGTGTTCGCTCCTATCCTTCACGCATGTTCATGAAGGAATAAATTCCAATTTTATAAAGTACAACTAACGTTTTGGCCTTTCTTCTTACACGCTAAACCCTATGGACTCCATGGCATTGGAAGAGAGATTTATTCCTATCAATCACATTTTAATGTCAAGGGATCTAGCATTACTATATTGGATTTATTGCCTGCTCTGTCTTGAATAAATATTTCTAAAGGCAATTCATTGGTCGCTACAAGAGGTGTTTGCTCACAAGGGAATACGCCCAAGTCAGGAGGAAAAACACAACATGTTGTAAATATTTTAATACGAAGGGTTCCTGAAATACTTTTTCCAACGCCATCAAGTGGGATGAAAGGGGATTTGAAGCTACGAAATTCATTTCCAGTTCTTAAATCTTTCATGAATATATTTAAATCATTGCTTTTTGAATCAGTACCAAAATCGCCGTCACCATCTGTAAAATAGAGCGTTAATATTACAGAATCTTGATTGATAGAGCCTTGTTTCATTTCCATTTTTGAAAAACTTCTAAATTCAAGATAAGGGACATCGCTAAAGTCTTTGGTTTTTTGACAACCCCATTGTATCAAAACAATAAAAAGTACAATTGCCCAATGATAGGTTTTGAGGGATATCGACTTGTTTAAAACTTCAACAGCTTGCATTGTGCTTCTTTTAATTCATTGTATTAAGATATTAACCGAAATTTCTGTCAAAATGTTTATGTATTTTCAGAACTCCCAAAAAATCATTGGATTTGTGCAATAGAAAAGCCATGCACTTACTTTACCTTAGTTTCATAGTTGAAGCAGTTTAAAAGCCGTAGTAGGAAAGTCATTTTAGATTTTTAGGTTTAATTGAAAATATGTCGTTCGTCTCATAAAAATTAGTAAAAAATATCCTCGAACATCAGATTTAACGTTCGGGTCGGCCTTGTCGAATTAGCCGTTAAAAAATCTTGGAGCAAAACCGTTAAAAATTTAAAACTGTTTGAGCCAAAACGACAATCAGATGCGAACACCCATAGGCGAAGCGTCACAAAAGCACAAAACGGCGATCAAATCCCAAAGGCGAGTTTTTTAAATTTAGGTTTTGCGGAAGGATTTTAGGCTAAATGGATAAAGTCCTGCCTCGCCGTACCGTAGGGCAGGCAGGCTTGATTTTTTGTTTCTTTTTTATCAAGAAAAAAGAAAAAGAAAGTAAAATTGATGCAGTACGAAAAACCAATAGGGAAGTGCCACCAAATATTATGAGGATTTCGCAGCGGTCAAAATGAAATACTTGTGTCCAACGCACACGGACGAAAC
>CAZBCV010000232.1:0-3956 GCA_964490495.1 uncultured Aureispira sp.
GCAAAAGTGTAATATTAAAAAAATCAGCGCATATTGGACACGGGGCCATCATTCATGGTGCTACTATTGGGCAAAACTGTCTAGTAGGTATGAATGCAGTCATCATGGATGAGGTCACTTTGGGCGACGAATGTATCGTGGGTGCATTGACCTTCATAAAAGCTAATGCGACCTATGAAAAAAGAAGTCTTATTGTAGGTAACCCAGC
This sequence comes from uncultured Aureispira sp., assembly GCA_964490495.1. GTDB lineage: Bacteria > Bacteroidota > Bacteroidia > Chitinophagales > Saprospiraceae > OLB9. The sequence continues at coordinate 209 of CAZBCV010000232.1, forward strand.
AAAAGTCATCCAACAAGTGACAGACGAAATGATAGCCTGGAAATCTCAAGGCACAGCATTGTATCAACAATTACCCGACGAATGCCATCAGCATCTTAAGCCTTGCGAACCCCTTAGAGAAATACCTAAAAATAGACCTCAACAGCCCACAACTTATGAATACTTTAAAAAATAATGATAAAACAACAATAAAGGTTTAATGGTAATTTTCATTAGAAATAAATTTATTCTATTTTGTGAGAATTGTATTATCTGACGGAAGCTCATTTTTCAAAAGATTTATTTAATTGTAGTCGAATCTATCATCACATGGAAACCAAACGGACATGGCATACGTTTTGAAATATGTCATATCCATTATAAAAATATTTTAAAAACTAAAAATATGTGTTTAAATTTAAAAAAAATAAGTTGGATGGTTATGTAAATGGCAGGTGTTTGGTTTAATCAGTCTTGCACCAAACCCAACCATACATGCGCAAATGGTGAGACCTTAATTTTAGGAGGTTGCCGTAAAGGTTATGAAAACCATGTAGTCTTTGCGGGAGTTCAAGATTTTTATTGTTATAATGATTCCATTGCTATTGCATACAACCCTCTAGATTTAAAATATGGTAAAATAATTGTAAATAACTATTATTATTTGGACAACAAAAAAGATGGACCTGGACAAACGGTAACTAGTTCTTTTGAAAAATGGAACTGGTTTCACGAGCAGTGCAAAAAAACCTTTGGAGACAATCTACATGTCAATACATATCTTGAATTGCTTACACCTAAAGAAGATATACATCAAGGAACACTAGAAATTAGATGTCGTGTACACTTAGGAAATAGTTATGCCCCGACACCAGACCACGTGGTTTCGATAGAAAGTAAAGATATAGTGTTGAAGAGATTGAGATAATTACTTTTAACTTAGCTTTTTTATATGATGGTATCCGCCGTATAAAATATTTTGAAGCTAAAAGAACATATTAAATTATGTCAAACGTTTTCTTTTCGTTTGGCCTTTTTTATTTTGCAAAAACTACAACTAGCCTACAAACCTGTAGAGGTTAATTTATTATATGATGGTAGTTTTAATATAGTGAGTGTAGATGCATCATTTCATCATATGCTGTTTGAAAAAAAATTAGACTTCGAGGTGACCTTCTTTTGTGAAGATAAGAGGTAAAAGAAGGCGGGCCGAGTTTTCTCCCTTCGGTCGAAATGACGACGCCATTTTGAGGTAATTGGGAAAAAGAGGGCGGCGTGGCTTTGCCGCCGCCCTCTTTTTCCCACTTTACCTGCCCATGCGAGCGTCATTTCGAGCGCATGCAAGAAATCTCAAGGCATGGCATTTTCACATTTAGAACAAAAGGAGAAAACTAAGATCTAACCCCGATGGTCGCAATTTCTGCCTCTGGTAAGGCTGACAGGTGCAACTGCCTTCCTATATTTTATGAATCGACAATTCATAAGCACAATAATCATAAATCTTAGTAAGCACTTTATGCAATTATAAATAATACTCAGTCCCAATTTTCATCATCAAAAACACTATCTATCAGTAATTGATCATCCCCGGTTTTTTGCATTTCTGCAAAAGCTGATTCCCAATTTTTTCGAGGTTCAGTAATCGGTTTTAAAACAAATAATTTAGGTTTTATGAATATCAATCATTTAATGTCCATTATAATTTCAATAAAGATTCTGTGGACAAAATCCAATTTACACCTTTTTGCCTTAATCCATTAATTAATTTTTTATCACCAGTCCAAAGCGGCACTCCCAATTCTAATGCAAGTGCTACAAATGGTGAATCAAATTCGTCAACATCTGAAGTTAAATCTATTGCTTCTCTCCATGATTATTTAGAAATGACTTCCATATCAATAAAGTTTACCTTTCTAAAGATAATCCTTTTCAAAAAATTAAGTTCTTTAACAGAATAACCACTTATTTTCATTAGTTTTTCTGTGTGATTTTCCAACTCATCTAATAGATATGAAGGTGTATAAAATAAAAATATATCTTCCGAATTAATAATAATATCAGCTACTTTCCCATTTGGACTCAATAATCCGCTAAATACAATATTTGTGTCGATAACTATTTTCACAAAGCCAATCTCTTCTTATTTTCATTCCACCATTTAGAATTAATAGCTTTAGAAATCTCATCAATTTCTTCTTGCTTAGCCTTACTTTTTGAACTTATATCCTTAAGTCTTAAATTATTTAATAAAGCCTGTAAACTATCCACATCTATATTAGCTGGAATTCTAATTAAAATCTCATCTTGGGTTCTCTCTATGACCATAACTTTAGATTTTATTTTTGGTAGTGACCTTTATTAAATATTAACAAAAATAAATTAAAATAGTTGAATAGTGTCTTTTTTATATATGGTGCAGAATAGGACAAACACTTGCTGGAAGATGAGTTGGAGGCATCCTGCCGCTTTCCTCAATGCATAGAAAATACAGCGAACGTCCTAGTATTTTATAACAGGAATTATTGCGATCGGATGGCCTAAAGACAGCCCACCACATTGAGAAAGATTTTATTCAAGGGTATTAAAAAACTAGGTTCTCTTCCTATGTAGTTACACTTCAATGGCTCAAAAATGAAAGAAATTCTTTACGGAATTAACGAATTTCAGTAAGGATTTTTATAAAAAAATCGCAATGCTTTTTTGAAGAAATAGGTCAAATTTATACAAAAATCCTCTCAAAAAAGCCGTTTATTAAAAAATATTAGGAGAATTTACATTTTTTCAGAGGATAAGGTGCGAGAATCCGGATAGATTTTATAAATTTACACATTGATTTGGTAATGGGATTTACTGGCCTTTAAATTTAAGCTCTGAAAACGTAAAAAAATAGTAGATTTGTTTAACATTTTACAGTCAATTATTGTTTATGATCAATATATATTTAGTAATTACTAACTCAGTAAAATAATTTAAGAGTATGGACATAGCCACTCGAAAAATAAATTTAATTAGTTTCTTAGCTCAACTACAGGATGAAATATTTTTAGAAAAGCTGGAAAACATGATATTAAAAGAAGAAAATATTATACTTAAAAACAGGACATCATTAACTGAAGAAGAACTCTTATTAAGAATAAAAAAATCTGAAAGTGATTATGCAAATGGAAGATACAAAACACAAGAAGAATTAAATATAATATCTTCCGATTGGTAAGTGATGAATATTGTTTGGACAGATTTTGCTATTTCAAATTTAAAGAATATATTTGATTATTATACAAAGCACGCTAGCAAGAGAGTAGCTCATAAAATTCGTCGCCAAATATTAGAATCCACACATCAATTAATTCACAAACCTGAAACGGGTCAAATTGAGATAATTCTTAAACATCTTAATCAAAATCATCGGTACATTGTAGTGAATAATTACAAGATTATATATAGAATTTTTGAAAATTCCATTATCATTAATGATGTCTTCGATACTAGACAAGATCCTATAAAAATGATGGATAAAAAAAGACTATCAAAATAATGGACCACAACAGAACAATGAATTAAATTCTGGAGTATATTGACCCACACAGATTGAACAAATTGAATTGACCAATTTAGCTTCCAATATCAACCCCAAAAAGCCGATTTTAAAAAATATCAAGAGAATTTACATTTTTTCGGACAATAAGGCGCCAGAATCCGGAGAGATTTTATAAATTTTCACATTGATTTGGTAACTATACTTACTGGCCTTTTTTTGTTAAATTTAATA
>CAZBCV010000233.1:0-3952 GCA_964490495.1 uncultured Aureispira sp.
GAAGCAGAAAAAATATGAGAGACGAGAACACTCCCTGCATTTCCAACATTGGCCATGGCATAGTCAACTCTTAATCTTCCCAGATTGATGCCTAAACCTGCATTAGGTTGGATTTCAAAATCTCTTTCGTTGGTATTTATAGGATTCAATACACGTTGCATATTACCCAATCCAACTCTTAAAAAAACAGTGTTGGCATATCCGCCCTCAAATCCAATTAAAGGATCTATATTAAATCTGTTGCCTGATATTATTCCCGATTGTGTACCATTCGTTGAAATATTAAGATTCAATTCTCCTCTGACTTTTATTTGATCGTTAAAAGTATGTGTATAAGCTCCACCTAAGATTAAGCGGGGTAGGGTGACCTCTGAGCTGGAGACAGGTATCTCATTATTTGTGGTAATAAAAACATTTTTTTGCTCTTCTGTGAGACTAAAAGACCAAGCATTGAATGTGGTAGTAATATCTCTAGCTGAGATTCCAAAAGTAAGATGGTCATTGAATTTATATTGTACTCCTAAATCTACACCAAAACCCCATGCTTTCCCAAAAGGACCGATAGTTCTGTGTATAACTTTCACGTTACCACCAAGAGATAATTTTTCTTCATTTCCTACAGTTCGAGCATAAGAAAATAAACCTGCATAATCTGCTGCTGAAAAGTTTGTAATTCTATCATAATTGACAGTTCCATCCGCGCCTATAAGATTGAGCGTGTTGGGTATATTGTCTATCCCTAATCTAATCAATGAAAATGCAGCCACCTGATTATTGTCTCCTGAAAGTTTACGCACGACATTGACATAATCATAATTGGCCAAACCGCCGAACCATTTGGCATGCATGGCGTTGATTTGCATATTACTTTTGACATTTGTAAGTCCAGCTGTATTCCAATAGGCCGCCGAACCATCATCCACACTAGCAACGACAGCACCAAAAAGTCCATGAGATTTTGCTCCTACACCTATATTTAAAAACTCATTGACAAACTTTTGTCCGTAGCTATTCATTGAGATAAATAAGACAGTAAGAATTCCAAAATATTTTAACATACACATCAATTTTTTAATAAATTTTACAAAAATCATTTCAAAAACGGTAAATTGTTATATTTTATTATAATTTTACACGCTAAAAAATTTAGTGCAAATTTAAAACCATTTATATGAGAGTAACAAATATATTACTGTTTTTTGTTATATTATTTCTATATCAATGCAAGTTTTCATCAGAAAAGCCATTTTTATATGATATTTCAAAATCTATTGTAGCCGATTCAGCTGTTGTTTCTACTGCTCATCCATTAGCAACCCAAGTGGGTCTTGACATTCTCCGACAAGGCGGAAACGCAGTGGATGCTTCTATTGCAGTTCAATTTGCCCTTGCAGTGTGTTATCCAGGAGCCGGCAATATTGGAGGTGGTGGTTTTATGATATATCGGGCTTCTAACGGTGATGTGACTTCATTGGACTACAGAGAAAAAGCTCCATTGGCAGCACATAAAGATATGTATTTAGATAGTCTGGGAAATCCTATCGTAGAAAAAAGTCTTTACGGACATCTTGCAGCAGGCGTGCCGGGCACTGTTGATGGTATGGCTAAAGCTTTTGAAAAATATAGTCAACTGAAAGATTGGGCTGCTTTGATTCAACCCGCTATCGAACTAGCTGATAAAGGATTTCAACTTACTGAAAGAGAAGCCAATAATCTCAATAAAAAGCAAGAATATTTCATAAAAAACAACCTGAATACAACAGCTTTTCACAAAAATAATTGGAAAGTTGGCGATCTTCTAGTACAAAAACAATTGGCCCAGACATTGAAAACTGTAAGAGATAAAGGACGTGATGGTTTTTATAAAGGTTGGGTAGCCGACGCTATCATTTCTGAAATGAAACGCGGTGGAGGAATTATTTCTCACTCAGATTTAGAAAACTATGAAGCTCAATGGAGAGTGCCCGTTAGTTTTCACTATAGAGGTCATAAGGTGATTTCTATGCCTCCACCTTCTAGTGGTGGTGTTGCTCTCGCTCAATTATTACAGATGGTAGAACCCTATGATTTAAAAGCTATGGGATTTCAAAGTGCAGCAGCAGTGCATCTTATGGTGGAAGCCGAACGAAGAGTATATGCTGATAGGTCACAATATTTAGGAGATGCGGATTTTTATCCAGTACCCGTTGAAAAACTTTTAGATTCTGCCTATATTCAAGGTAGAATGATTGATTTTAATCCACGATTAGCATCTGTCAGCGATAGTATAACTTATGGGCAGATAGAAAGTGAAGAAACTACACATTACAGTATAGTGGATAGATATGGAAATGCAGTGTCGATGACAACTACTTTGAATGGAAATTATGGGGCATATACGGTAGTTGAAGGGGCTGGATTTATTTTAAATAATGAAATGGATGACTTTTCTGTAAAGCCAGGAACTCCCAATCTTTACGGTCTTGTGGGTGCAGAAGCCAATAGAATTGAACCTAATAAGCGCATGTTGTCTTCAATGACGCCCACTATCCTAGAAAAGAATGGGGAATTGTTCATGGTTGTCGGCACTCCTGGTGGTTCAACCATAATCACTTCGGTATTTCAAACCATTGTGAATGTCATAGATTTTGAGATGTCAGCTGACAAAGCCGTACAATCTCCACGATTTCATCATCAGTGGAAACCTGATGAACTTTTTGTGGAATCAGATGCAATCCCGTCTAATGTGAGGTCTATATTGGAGGCCATTGGCCATAAAATAAAAGAAAGAGAGCCTATAGGTAGGGTAGAAGCGATAGTCAGAACACCTCAAGGAAAATGGCATGGCGCAGCTGATATACGTGGAGATGACGATGTGAAGGGTTGGTGATTTCCAAATCTTAAGAGAGGTCCATATTCAAAACATCTTTTACCTTTGATAAGATATCATCGTTGTCAAATGGTTTTACAATGTAGTGCTCAGCTCCCACGTCGTAGCCCATCATTTTGTCGCTGGAGGCACCTTTGGCAGTGAGAAAAATTATGAAAGTATTGGTAAATAATTCAGTCTGTCTAATGGCTTTGGCCACAGAATAGCCATCCATATCAGGCATCATAACGTCCAATAGAACAACATCTGGTTTAAATTCAAGGGCTTTTTGTAAAGCAGTGGGGCCATCGTGTGCTGTTACTATATCAAAGCCTTCGTCTAAAAATAAAAATTCAAGGGCCTTAACAATGTGCACTTCATCATCCACTATCAATATTTTTTTATTTGTTGTTTGGGTCATTTTTTCTTTTAAGGATTTGTTTTAAAGTGTGAAGATAAAAATAATTTAGAAATTAGCTTTCATTTTAAATTAAAAAATAAGGTAATTGTATTTTGAAGGTGGTTCCATAACCTTTTTCGCTTTCAAAATTTATGCAGCCGTCACCTTGCTCAACAAACTTTTTAGTGATGTATAATCCCAAACCACTGCCTTCGGGTTTGGCTAGATTTCCTTCTTTTACTTGTATAAATTTGTCAAATATTTTGTCCGAATAGGTCATGGGTATGTGATCTCCATTGTTGTGTATTTCAATGAATATTAAAGAATTAATGGTGTCTGCATGGCACTTTATAGAAATGATACCATTGTCTTTTGCAGAAAACTTTATGGCATTGGATAAAAGATTGAGGAGGACCTGGAGCAATTTATCTTCATTGAGTTGAATGTGATAATCCTCTTTTGTTAAGTCCACATCTAGAAGAATATTTTTTTCTTCAAGCAGTGGTTTCAATCGACTGAGGGCCAAATGAATAGTTTTATGAGTAGAAGACCATTCGGTATCTTGATGTTGTATTTGCTCTAACTTTTCTACTTCCAAAACTTGATTAATCAACCTTGAAATTCTATCACACTCATTTATGATGATACTAATAAATTCTTTTCTTTTCTCTTCGGAGATGTCTTTTTTGGAGGTTAATATTTGA
>CAZBCV010000234.1:0-3892 GCA_964490495.1 uncultured Aureispira sp.
TGATTTACCCCGTTGGATATTTATCCTACGGGGTAAATTGGGCGTTCCACCTGCCTGCCCTGCGGTACGGCAAGGCAGGTCTGACATTAGAAAACAGGCACTCAGAGAGTGCCAAACTAAAAATATACAGATGAAATGAGCATGAACCAACTTTGTGGTACACAAACCTTGATGATTATTTTCATGCGAATTCCATCTGACCATTAATAAACAAATAAAAAATAAACAGATGAAACATATATTTATTACTGGAGTTTCCACTGGTATTGGCAGGCATGCCTTAAAATCATGTATAGAACAAGGTTATCATGTGATAGGAAGTGTCAGGAAACAAGAAGATGCAGACCTATTATTGGGAGAATTCAAAAATAACTTGACTACTTTAATTTTTGACGTTAGGGACATAAAAATAACGCAAGAGCAAATAGAATCTATATTTCCCCTATTGGAAACTAATGGATTATATGCTTTAATCAACAATGCAGGGGTGGCCGTACCGGGTCCATTGCAATATCTTTCAGAAGAAGAATTTGTGATGCAAATGGATATCAACATATTTGCAGTGAGAAGAATTACCAATTTACTCCTTCCCTATTTAGGCACTCACAAAAAATATTCACCAGGTAAAATCATCAATATATCATCAGTATCTGGACTTTTCAATTCGCCCTTTAATGGGGCATATAGCATATCAAAACACGCTCTTGAATCCATGACTGATATTTATAGAAGGGAATTAATGCTCTTTGGTATTCAAGTAGTAGCTATTGAGCCCGGACCTATAAAGTCCGAAATATGGAGTAAAAATAAAGGAGGATTAAATAAATTTTTAAATACAGAATATGGTTTTATTCTCCAAAAAGCGGATAAAATCATTGAAAATTCGGAAAATTCGGCACTGGACACACAAGTTATCAGTGATGTGATTATAGAAATTTTACAATCCACCCATCCCAAAACAAGATATTTAATTCATAGAAAAAAATGGTTGTTCAAATTGTTGGCTTTTTATTTACCAGACAAATGGGTGGATAGATTGGTGATGAAAACCCTTACTAAAAAAGAAAAATTTAGGCCCTTTTAATCACTAATTGTATTTATAATCAAATGGGAAATTGGACTTCAATCCGTAAAAAAATACAACATATTAAAAATTTTATTGTTAAAATAAATAAAAAATCACCTTAATAAGAAATGAAACCAATGATATATTTGTTGTTCATTATTATTACTCATATTTACATATCATTTGCCCATGAGACAGTTAAAAATAATCAATTCAATAACTTCTAGAGAAAGTGTTTCATTAGAAAAATATCTTAATGATATTTCAAAAATTGATTTACTGTCAGTGGAAGAAGAAGCAGAGCTGGCTGCAAAAGTTAGAGAAGGTGACGAAGACGCCTTAGACAAGCTCACTAAGGCCAATTTGCGGTTCGTTGTTTCGGTCGCCAAACAGTACCAAAACCAAGGACTTTCCTTATCTGACTTAATCAATGAGGGCAACGTGGGATTAATGAAAGCCGCTAAGAGATTTGATGAAACAAGAGGATTTAAGTTCATTTCTTATGCTGTGTGGTGGATTAGGCAATCGATCCTACAGGCTATAGTAGAATATTCGAGAATGGTGCGCATGCCGCTCAATAAGATGATTTCATACAACAAAGTCAATGATGCATGGACAAAATTTGTTCAAGAACAAGAACGAGAACCCACACATGAAGAATTGGCTGAAATTTTAGATATGTCGCCCAAAGACATTGCCGTTCTCCTCAAAGGTGTCAACAAACACATCTCAATGGATGCGCCCATAAGCGACGAAGAAGGGTCAATAGCTATGGTGGATTTATTGACATATGGTGACGAAGACAGTCCTGATAACGAGCTCATGCAAAAATCCATACAACAGGAAATGGTAGATGGTTTGGAAATATTATCGCCACGTGAAATCAACATCTTAACTTCCTTTTATGGCCTTGATGGCAACAAAGCCCTCAATCTTGAGGAAATAAGTGAATTGTATGGTTTATCCAAAGAACGTGTTCGTCAAGTAAAAGAACGAGCATTGAGGAGAATGCGCAAATCAATCACAAAAAAAGCATTGAGAACGATATTGGGAAATTAAAAATATTGGAAAAGGATGGTAGCATTGCAAAATACAATCAACGAAACAGCAGAAAAATCTTACGACGCTTTTTTGACATACAGAACCTTTTCAGCTCAGAAAAGAAAGGAATTTTTGAATGCCATATCTAAAGAATTATACAATTTGGGAGACGAACTAATAGAAACGGCAAGTCAAGAAACTCATTTACCCATTGCTAGATTTATAGGCGAAAGAGAAAGAACCTGCAACCACTTCATATCTTTTGGCGAATATATAGCAGAAGGTAGCTATGTAGAAGCCGTTATAGATAGCGCTATTGAAGAAAGAATACCCACGAGAAAACCAGATATTCGAAAAATGCTTTTGCCGATGGGACCGGTTGTTGTTTTTGGTGCATCGAACTTTCCTTTAGCTTATTCTGCACCTGGAGGCGATACAGCATCAGCTTTGGCGGTGGGATGTTCTGTGATAGTAAAGGGTCATCCTTCACACCCAAAAACTTCTGCATTAGTTCAACGAGCTATTCATGCGGCTTGTGAAAAAAATCACATCCCAAAGGAGGTTTTCATCTTGGTGCAAGACGACTCATATGAAGCTGGACGACTTTTAGTTATTCACCCTAAGGTATCTTCTGTAGGTTTTACTGGAAGTTTGAAAGGCGGTAGAGCCATTTACGACTATGCTCAATCAAGAAAGAATCCTATACCTGTTTTTTCAGAAATGGGGAGTGTTAATCCTGTTATACTCATGCCCAATAAATTAAAAAAAGAAACAGAACAAATTGCAAAAATATTAAGTAAATCCATCACAATGGGCGTTGGGCAATTTTGTACCAACCCAGGTATAATATTAGCGATTCACTCCGAAGAGTTGAATCAATTTAAACAAATTTTGGCAGAATATTTAGCCAAAACACCAGCCTTTCCCATGTTGAATGAGGGGATTCACCAGAATTTTATAGAAGGTATCGAGCAGGTGTCCTTAGTAAAAGAAATTACTTTCGATATTGCGCATAATAAAATGGAAAACCTAAAAACTGGCCCAGTGTTAGCATCGGTTCAAGGCAAAGATTTTATCAAACATCCCCGATTGAGAGAAGAGGTTTTTGGCCCTTTTTCTTTGATAATTGAATGTAGTGACTTAGACGAATTGCACAATATATGGAGAACTTTTGAAGGGCAACTTACAACTACATTTATGGTACACGAAGAGGACATGGAAGTTGTAAAAACTTTTATGTCTGATGCGGAACATATGGCAGGACGGATAGTCTTTAATTTTGAACCCACAGGAGTGGAAGTAGGGCATGCCACAGTACATGGAGGTCCTTATCCTGCCACAACTGACAGTCGATTCACTTCTGTAGGCATGGAGGCTGTCAAAAGATGGTTACGACCGGTCTGTTATCAAGATTGTCCGGAAAGTTTGCTTCCTTTATCATTGAGAGACAGTAACCCACTCAAAATTTGGCGTAAGGTCAATGGAACTTTTTGTAAATAACGCAATGTTTTGCATACCCAACGGTTCAACGCAATTTGATAAGTAGGCTGCGCAAAATATCGATTTTCGGACTGCACTAGTGCTCTGTCCAGAAAAAGAACTAAATAATTTACGGCTCTTTTTGAATATCTCTGCGTTGATGGACATTTAAATTAGGATGTATAAGCTGTGCCACGGAGGCCACAGTTCACAACTAAAATCGTTTGCGACGATTTCTGAACGTTGTTCTTGCCTTGATATATTCAAAAATAGCTCTCAACTTAAATTAGTTCTTTTTCTAGTCAG
>CAZBCV010000235.1:0-3853 GCA_964490495.1 uncultured Aureispira sp.
TTTTCCTATTTATGGCCTTTACTGGTTATTTATACTGCCAACCTTCTTGGTATAATGCGACGCCTTCATTACTCTCTCACCTTCCTACTCGCTCTACCAATTGTGGGGCGATGATGGATATCAATGGCGATGGTGTGGATGATTTGCTCATTCTTAATAGAGGAATTTGGGCCACTTGGGTACAAAGCAGCGGAAAAAATTTGAGTTTAACAGCTGTGGATACTATTCAGACAGCTTCCCAAATTGAATGGTCGCTCGTAGCAGGCGATTTCAAAAACAATGGGGCTGTTGAGTTTTTGATAGCAGGAAACCGAAATGGACTAAAAAGAGTACAAACTCAAAACGAAATTTTGACCCTTACTCGAACCCCTCTCAACATTTATGCGCAAGCTTCTAATACAGTTGATATTAACAATGATGGTCACTTAGATTATTATGTGTGTGATGATTTAGGGCCTAATGTCATTATGATCAATAACGGACAAGGGCAACTCATTCAACAAGAAATTATTGATTTTCTTGAAAACGACCCTACTGATGGGTCTGGCAATTATGGCAGTGAGTGGGTAGATATTAACGGTGACATGCTACCGGATTTATGTATTGCAAAATGTAGTGCGTTTGCTAATGAACCTACGGACCCAAGAAGAATTAATAGAGTCTATATTAACAATGGTGATGGTACTTTCACTAATAAAGCCGAAGAATTGGGTTTGGCTTCCGGGGCTCAGTCATGGGTCAATACTTTTGGTGACATAGATAACGATGGCGACCAAGATGTACTCATTGTTAATCACTTCAGTCCACACCAATTGATGGAAAATAATAATGGCAGATTTTTCACAGAAATCCAACTGCAAGCTCCTATATCTTCCTTTGGATTTCAAGCTGTAATGAGAGATTTTGATAATGATGGCTTTCTTGATATCTTTATCACAAGCGTTGAAGGCGACTTATTACTTCACAATAATGGTGATAAAACCTTTACAGAATTTCCTTTAAATTTTGGCCCTTCAGAAGCTACATCCTTTGTAGTAGGTGACATCAATGATGATGGGTTTCTCGATATTTTTGCAATGTTTGGTGAACCCATCAATACCGTAGGCCAACTCAATGATCAACTGTGGCTGGGTATTCCCAATGAGAATAATTATTTTAAGGTCAATTTAGAGGGCCGATTATCGAACAGAATGGGAATTGGGGCGCAAGTGGAACTGTACGGCCCATGGGGGCAACAAACAAGATACGTCAAAGGGGGTGAAAGTTATGGAGTTTTCAATTCCCTACAACAACACTTTGGGCTCCATAAACACAACACAATTGATAGTCTTGTTATAAAATGGCCCAGCGGTACAAAAGATATTTACACAGACAATTTAAAAATAAATTCTACATTTTTGGCCCAAGAAGGTCAATGTTTGTCTCTACACGCCGAATTGTATGCCCACGAAATAATATCAGGAAATCAATCGATAGAATTAGCCGCGTATGAAGGTTTTGATAGCTATCTATGGAATACTGGTGATACATCTCAAAAAATAAATGTACTCGAAGGTGAATATTTTGTAGTGATGACAGATAGCATGGGTTGTAAAACTGTGTCTAAACCCATAAAGGTCATCTCAGGATGTTTTACTGACGAAAAGCTTATCCTTGCAGGTAGAGAAGTTTCATTTTGCGGACAAGTTCTTTCACCACTGATGACCAGTAAAGCCAAATCTTACTTATGGTCTGATGGTTCGACTGCAGACCGACTTTTGCCTACTCAAACGGGTTGGTACAGCCTCACAGCTCAAGATTATTGTGAGGCGACTCGCACAGATAGTGTATTTGTCACTATTTTTGATTTTCAATATGAACTCAAAGGAGATACCATAGACAAGGGACAACGAGCCCTGCTCACTTCAGATAAAAACACAACATATTGGTTGGACTACAATACAAATGAACTATTGCACATAGGACAAAACTTCCAAACACCAGAATTGGACGAAACCACAGTCTATACAGCGCAAGTATTTGATATTAAAGAAAGCAAATTGGGTAGAGTTGGGGAACAGCTTTTTCCATTAACCAATCTTTATGGTAACAATACTACATCTGGAGATATGATATTTGAAGTTTTGAGACCTTGTACAATAAAATCAGTGAGAGTCAATACTGATACAGATGGACAAAGGCAGATTATAATCTTGAACGATCAAAAAGAGCAGATATTTTCAAAGGTTTATGACATAAAAAATGGAATTTCCACTTTAGAACTTAACTTATTTATTAAAGAAAGGGGTAGATATACGATACTCACCGATATTGAATTTAATCAAACTTCCCTGGGCTTTAGGTCTCCTCGTCTTGTTCGCACATTCAACAATACGGCCTATCCTTATGTGTTGGGAGAAGATATCCGCATCATAGGTTCTTCATTTGGGCCTGTATATTATTATTATTTTTATAATTGGGAAGTGGAACATGACATTATACTTTGTGAAAGTGACCAAGAACCTGTAGTAGCAGTGGTGAACAAAGGAAGTTCACTAGAAAACAATCAAAATCACACCCCTATTTTGATTTTTCCAAATCCTGTCATAGATTTTCTAGAAATTGAGACCCACACAATCATTCAATCCCTAAAATTGTTCGATGCAATGGGAAATGTGGTCAAACGGGAAAGGGAGACGATATCACAACAACTAGATATGCAAAATCTTACATCAGGTATTTATTTTCTGCATTTAGAAACAGAACAAGGGCTCACAGTTGTAAAGATAATTAAAATCTAATGACTTATTTTCTATTTTTCTCTTTCTTTGAGGAATGCGCGTACTTCCTCAATCTTTGGATTGACCAAAAGTATAGCACCCGAGGTATCTAAAAGGTATTTAGTTGGAATTTCCCTGACGCCATATAACGAAGCTATGGGACTAGAAAACCTATCGAACTCCCCTATTTGGTAAGGCCATACCAATCCGTCTGATTGGATAGCTTTCAGCCAAGAACTTTTTTGGGTTTCGATGGCTACGCTCACTAAATCAAACCCTTGAGCGTCTTGATAAACCTTATCTTTTGTGTTGTGATAAAGATCCACTAACAACAGATTTTCTTTTCGACAAGGCCCACACCATGATCCCCAAAAATCTAATAACACATAACTGCCTCTGAGATCTCGCAAATTAAATTTTTCACCGGAAATGAGCTCAGCGCTGAAATCAAGGGCTTTCTCGCCCGATGAAAATTTAGGTTTTCTATAGATGTAATTGATGAGATATCCAACAAGAATAAGGAAAATAACTATTTTTAAGATATTTGAATTCATGGGTGGCATTTAAAAAATATAAAGTAATTTTCTTAAACAACAAAAATGTTTTTTTCGTTCAATAAACAGATTTCAATAAATTTTTATTCATACAATTGGATTATGACATTGATCACAATAATTACCCTATCTCTCCTATCCCACATAGTAAATTCAGCACAACAAATTCGAGAAAGACTAAGAGCTACTTCTTCATGCTATCAGCGGAGAGAGTGTAAAATATGATTTTTACATAATTTCGAAGCCAATAATTTTATCTGTTTAATTCATTAAAAAAAAAGGAACATAGCAAACTCCGCCATGTTCCTATATTATCTGATTATCTCTGTATCAGCAATTTTTGATGCCATTGGTGGCCTTGAGCATCCACTATATTCACTATATACATTCCTGCTTCCAGATGCGCCACGGAAATGGTCTCATGGCCATAGTAGGAAAGACGCATACGCTCCTTGCCTGAGATGTCTAGTATGCTGACTTCTGCCTTCTCCACTCCCTCTATGATAAATTCTGTGGATGCGGGGTTGGGATAGATGTGTA
>CAZBCV010000236.1:0-3800 GCA_964490495.1 uncultured Aureispira sp.
CATGGAAAGATAAGCCTATAGAAGTGGATACGATCATGAGCCCTTTAGATAGCGTGAGACATTATTTTACTTTACTCAACTGTGGTTTTATGGCTATGGAACACGAAAATGGATACATAAAAGCATGGGTGGGAGGCGTAGATTTTAAATATTTTAAGTATGATCATATACTGAGTCAAAGACAGGTGGGTTCTACCTTTAAACCCATAGTTTATGCTGCCGCCATAAAGGATAACATCAGTCCATGTAAATATTTTCACAATCGTGAGGTAACAATTGAAGATTGGTCTCCGAAAAACTCTGACAATAGATATGGTGGATATTATTCACTTACAGGTGGCCTTGCGTTTTCTGAAAATGTGATAGCGGCTCAACTCATAGAAAAAGTGGGTATTCAAAAAACTATTGACATGGCCAAGGCACTAGGTGTCACATCTAAGCTTCCTCGTGAATTTGGTATTAGTCTTGGAGCAGCTGAAGCTTCTCTCTTTGATATGATGAAGGTTTATGCTACCATGGCCAATAAAGGATATAGACCGCAACCCACCACAATAGTAAGAATAGAAGACAGAAATGGTAGGGTAATATATGATATTGAAGATAAAAAAATTACTAAAAAACTTCCCTTAGTGCAAGCTTTAGATAGCATACAAGCCTATACCATGACACGCATGATGGAAAATGTTATAGTTTATGGAACGGCGAGCATATTCAGAAGTAGATTTTGCAATCATTGTGATTTTGCTGGCAAAACCGGGACAACTCAAAACCATGCAGACGGGTGGTTCATCGGCTACAATCCAAAATTGGTGACAGGTGCTTGGGTCGGAGGCCCAAGTCCGGCCGTTAGGTTCAGAAGTATGGCCTACGGAAGTGGTGCTGCCTTAGCTCTTCCCATAGTTGGAAATTTTTGGTACAATCTCTCAATAGACAAAAAATTTGCTGAAATGACTCAAAGCAAGTTTACAAGAAATGAAGCAGTAATTTCAGAAATGACCTGTCCAAATAGGCTGGGTTTTGACCCCTCAAAATACTATGCAGTCATGCGCGATTCTACATTGAAAGACTCTATGCTTAGAACCGGATTTAGGGGATTGAGAGATGTCGTTAATGATATGTTTCCTGAAGTAGTTGAAGAGGAAGTTCCTGAAATAGAAGCAGAAACCCCCGAAATAAAAGAAAATAATTAATTCTGAATTGTGCACTTTAAATTTTTTTAGAATAGATGTACTATTCAACAATAATTAAAAAGCATTAATAATGGCAACTCCTAAAACAGTCGCTTTTCATACATTAGGGTGTAAACTTAATTTTTCAGAAACCTCAAGCATTAAGAGGAGTTTTGAAAACCAAGGATACACATCCGTAGAATTTGAACATGGTGCAGATATATATGTCATCAACACATGTTCTGTCACTGATTTTGCTGATAAAAAATGTAGGTATGAAGTGCGAAGGGCGCTCAAATATTCACCGCAAGCCAAAATTGTAGTAGTAGGTTGTTATGCACAGCTCAAACCACAAGAAATATCTGAAATTCCAGGTGTGGACTTAGTTCTAGGCGCTGCCGAAAAATTTAATATCCTCAACTATATCGATGGTATATCTTCCTCATCGGACAAAGGTATGGTAGTAGCTGGAGATGTCAAATCGGCCAATAGTTTTGTAGATGCATTTTCTTTTGGTGATAGGACAAGATCTTTTTTGAAGGTGCAGGATGGTTGCGACTACAAATGTAGTTTTTGTACCATTCCGCAAGCCCGAGGAGCGAGTAGAAGTGATACTGTAGAAAATGTAGTCGCTAATGCCCAGAAAATAGCCGATTTAGGCGTAAAAGAAATAGTGCTTACTGGAGTAAATTTAGGTGATTTTGGAAATGGAACAGAAGTCATAGAAGGCTCAAAACCCAAAAAGCAAGACTTATTTATTGATTTAATTAAAGCGTTAGACACTGTTGAAGGTATTGAAAGATACAGAATATCATCAATAGAACCCAATTTGTTGACCTATGAGATTATTGAATTTGTAGCCAATTCCAAAAGATTTATGCCGCATTTTCATGTGCCCTTACAGTCAGGAAGCGACAAAATACTCAAGTCGATGCGCAGAAGATATAAAAAAGAAATTTATACTCAAATGGTAGAATGGATCAAACAATACATGCCACATGCGTGTATAGGCGTTGATGTCATTGTGGGTTTCCCTGGTGAAACTGAAGATGATTTTTTGGAAACTTACCATTATCTACAAAATTTAGATGTATCTTATTTTCATGTTTTTACCTATTCAGAAAGAGCCAATACCCTCGCTGATAGTCTTCCCGACGCAGTTCCCATGCACGAAAGAAGAAAGAGAAATGAAATGTTGAGAATTTTGTCAGAGAAAAAAATGAAATACTTTACAGACCAATTTTTAAATACCAACAGAGATGTGCTTTTTGAACAATTTAAAGAAAAAGAAGGCATCATTGGCCATACTGACAATTATATCAAGGTAGTAGTTCCAAACAATAACGTTTCTATTAATGAGATTAAATCTGTTGTGTTGAGTCATTTTGACAATAGTCATCAAATGGTGGTTGCAAAATTTTAAAAAAATTATTTAAACTATGCACCAAAAATACAACTCCATGCATCTTAAATCAACACTAATGAAGTTTAGTGATAGAACATACCTAACGTTAGCAATAATTTGGACGTTATTGATTTTATATTTGTCTTTGGCATCTATCAATAGTTTACCCAACTTAAATGTTTGGAATATTGTAGGTTTTGATAAATTGGGCCACCTTGTATTTTACACAGTTTTTGTGGGATTATGGAGTATGGCCTTTTGTCGAAAATCTAAGAAAAAAATAAAATTTATAATTTTTTTTTCAATTTTTTTTGGTATATTCATAGAATGTTTGCAACTTTACATGTCGAAAGGAAGATTGTTTGAGTTTGGAGATGTCATTGCCAATACTTTAGGAGTCTTTTTAGGAGTCATATTATTTAAAAATCTTATTAATTAACACCTTATGTTTAAAGAATTAGAAATAACCGGGACAGGGGTCATGTTGTTTTTACTCTTGCTCGCATTAGTGATTATTGGTATTGTTTTCTTTTTCAGAAGAAAATACAATAGCTATACAATGGAGAGTCTTGTAGAAAATCACAAAAATGACGGATCAAAAGCTTTGTCTAGTAGGACTAAGTTTCCCGAAATGGATGTTTTCAAAAACTCCGGAACATTTTTTAATGTTGGAATGGCTATGGCAGTGGCATTATCATTAGCGGCCATGAGCTGGACTGTTTATGAAAAAGTCGTAAATGTTGACCTCAGTGATTTGGAGTGGGACGAAGACATAGAAATGGAAGTGCCTCGAACGGCTGAACCGCCACCACCACCGCCACCACCACCACCACCAGTTATTCAAGAAGTACCCGATGAAACAATCATTGAAGATCAACCTGACAATGTAAGTCAAGATTTGGATGCTGATGATTTAGTAGAAGCACCAGTAGAAAAGAAGGCACCACCGCCACCGCCACCGCCACCACCACCAGCACCAGTGGAAGATGAAATATTTAAGGTGGTTGAGCAAATGCCTAGATTTCCTGGATGTGAAGACAAACCCACTGAGGAAGAGCGCAAGAAATGCTCGGACATAGCAATGTTAACCTTTATCCAAAAGAATCTTAAATATCCTGCCATAGCAAGAGAAAATGGTGTGGAAGGAACATCTGTCATACAATTCGTAGTCGAAAAAGACGGATCGATAGCAGACGTAAAAATAGTGCGTGACATTGGTGCGGGAT
>CAZBCV010000237.1:0-3793 GCA_964490495.1 uncultured Aureispira sp.
TGTACCAAAAATAAAAGATTTTTTAACTAAAACAATTAACCAAAACCAATAACCATTAATAATTAAAATAAAAAAAGATTGGCAGAGAAGAAATTAAATATGAAGCGTGTGCGTGACACAACAATTTGGACACTACTTATAAGTGGTATCCTTGTGCTTCTTTTTTTCTCTATCCAAAGAAAATCAAAAGCAAAGGTAACATCTCTGGTAGTACATATTGATGCTTTAAATGGGCAAGATAGATTTATTACTGAGAGTGATATCATCAGAATAATTGAAAAAGAAGCTGGACGCAATATCAATCAAGCTGATATTAGATCGTTGGATATTAGACATCTTGAGGCAAAATTGAACACTGACAAAAGAATAGGTAGAGCGGATTTGTATTTTGATTCAAATGATAGACTTAATGTAAAAGTGAGTCAAAAAAAGCCGGTCTTACGAGTGATTGATAATGTAGGTGCAGAATATTATTTGGATGATAAAGGTTCTCAAATACCTACTACTTTGGGGAGTGCTATTCGAGTACCCATTGTGACAGGCTTAAATGAGGTTTTTGATGCACGTTTTATGGATTCTGAAAAAGAGTCGAAATTAAAAGAGGTGTTTGAGATCGCAACCCATATAGCGCAAGATGACTTTTTGAAATCATTGATAGAACAGATTCATGTGGAAAGTAACAAAGATAGAGATATCTTACTTGTTCCCAAAATCGGAAAAGAAAAAATAATTTTTGGCAATGCCAATATGATAGAAGATAAATTTTTTAACCTAAAAATATTTTATAAAGATGGTATAACTAAACTAGGTTGGAGTAGGTACAAAACGCTCAATTTAAAGTATTCAGGCCAGGTGAGAGGCGAACTTTCAAATCCTGAAATGGCTGAAAAACCTATTATAACCTTAAGAGATAGTTTATCATCAATTTAAACAGCTAAGTATTCATCATTAAATATTTGTACTATGAACAGTCAGTTAAATTTCAAAGATACCGCCGTAGCCCTGGACATTGGGACCACAAAGGTATGTGCTATTGCCGGTCAATACAATGAGTATGGCAAATTGGAGATCGTAGGTATGGGAGTTGTACCGTCTGAAGGTGTCTCCCGTGGTGTGGTATCCAATATTGACAAGACAGTGAAAGCTATCCGCGAAGCTGTGGATATTGCAGAAAAAAATGCAAAGTGTAAATTCAGGGTTGTGCATGTCGGTATTGCTGGACAGCATATCAAGAGTTTGCACCATCATGGACTTTTAGTAAGACATGACTCAAATTCTGAGATCAGTCAGGCGGATATTGATCGATTGATAAAGGATATGTATAAATTGGTCTTACCTCCAGGCGATAAAATATTGCACGTAGTACCACAAGAGTTTACGGTGGATGATGAACAAGATATTTTTGATCCTATAGGTATGTCTGGTGTAAGATTAGAGGCTAATTTTCATATCATCACTGGTCAAATTTCTGCAAGTAGAAACATATTAAGGTGTGTGGAGAAAGCAGGATTGGAAGTAGCAGATGTGACCCTTGAACCTATTGCATCAGCGGCATCTATTTTGTCAGATGATGAAAAAGAAGCCGGAGTGGTCCTTGTGGATATAGGTGGCGGTACAACGGATATCACGATATTTAAGGATGGAATAATTAGGCACACTTGCGTCATACCTTTTGGTGGAAATGTTGTCACCAAAGATATAAGGGAAGGTTGTACAGTACTTAATGAACAAGCCGAAAAATTAAAAGTAAAATTTGGTAGTGCATTGGCTGATGAAATCACTGATAATAGGATCATCACTATACCTGGATTTAAGGGCAGAGAGGGTAAAGAAATTTCAGAAAAGAATTTGTCAAGAATTATTCAGGCAAGAGTTGAAGAAATATTTGATTACATACTTTGGGAGATAAGAAGATCCGGGTACGAAAATAAACTGATAGCCGGAATGGTACTCACTGGAGGAGGTTCATTGTTGCGACATATTGACTTATTGTCGGAATATCATACAGGAATGCCTACACGAATTGGACAACCTATAGAACATTTGGCACATGGCTACAGCAGTCAGTTAGCGAGTCCAATTTTCGCAACTGCGGTTGGATTGCTCAAGCACGCTATTGACAATAGAGATATAAATACAAGGTTTGTTGAAGGATTTGACAATCAAGAAGAATCACCATTTATTATGGGAACTTCAAAAGAGCGTCCTATGGATAACGACATGACTCAGGAAGAAAGAGAAGATGATAGAGATGAGACAGGCAAGAAGAAAAAAGGTCTTTTCAATAAACTTTACTCTTACACCAAGGACTTTTTCGAAACTGTTCCAGATTCTGAGTTTTAATGTGATATTTATAATCTAAAATTGTAATTAAAAAAATTTTTCTAAACCAATAATAAAATTGATATGAAATTTGATATACCATCCAACGAAAAATCCATTATAAAAGTCGTCGGCGTCGGTGGCGGTGGTGGTAATGCAGTGGCCCATATGTTCAGACAAGGCATAACAGGGGTTGACTTTGCGGTATGTAACACAGATACTCAGGCCATGGATGCAAGTCCTGTTCCTGTCAAAATATCTTTAGGGCCAAATTTGACTGAAGGACGCGGTGCTGGCAGCATTCCTGAAGTGGGCAAACAATCTTGCATTGAATCTATAGAAGATATAAGAAAATGGCTCAATGATGGGACCAAAATGTTATTTATCACTGCCGGAATGGGCGGTGGTACTGGTACTGGAGCAGCCCCTATTATCGCTAAAGTGGCCAAAGAAATGGATATTTTAACTGTGGCTATTGTAACATTGCCTTTCAAATTTGAAGGTATAAGAAGACAAAGGCAAGCTTTCGAGGGTCTTGACCAACTTAAAAAGAATGTAGATAGTATTCTTGTTATCAGTAACGAGAAGTTAAAAAATATTCATGCAAATTTAGCTCTTTCCGCCGCTTTTTGTCAAGCAGATAATATTTTGACTACTGCTGCAAAAGGCATTGCTGAAATCATCACAGTTACAGGTATCATCAATGTGGATTTTGAAGATGTGAATACAGTCATGAAAAATAGTGGAGTTGCTATTATGGGCACTGCCATAGCCGAAGGTGACGGAAGAGCAAGAAAAGCCATCAACGCAGCATTAAATTCTCCTTTGCTCGAAGACAATGATATCAGAGGTGCACAACACATCTTATTGAATATTACCTCGGGTACGAGTGAAGTGACTATGGAGGAAGTTGCCGAAATCACAGAACATGTACAAGAAGAGGCGGGATATGGAACAGATTTGATATGGGGGAATTGTTATGACGAATCTTTGGGAGAAAAAATCATGATTACTTTGATTGCTACTGGTTTTAAAGAAGGAGGATCGAAGAAAAAAGAAGAGGCTCCTGAAAAAATAGTAGTTTCTTTAGAAAGTCATCAATATACTCAACGGGTAAATATTGAGGAAACAGAAGTTTTTGATTTTGACACAGTTGATGCTGACAATATTATAGATTTTGATACAGACGATGTCAAAAAAACCATAGATATGTTGGGCGTACGCCGTGAAGATTACGGTCAACAAGATCGATTCAAATTGTCTGAAGATTTGCGCAAAAAGCGTGAAGTAGATGCAGCTAGAAGGGAGTTTTTGCGCAAAAGTACAAGCAAGCCTTTGGATAACGCCAAAATGATAGCAGATCTTGAAAATGTTCCTGCTTATGCCCGTAGAAATGTCATATTGGATGATTCTATTAAGTCAAAAGGTAATGACAATTCTAATTATACAGTCAATATGGATGATGATAATA
>CAZBCV010000238.1:0-3757 GCA_964490495.1 uncultured Aureispira sp.
AGTAAGTAAAGGATTTCATCACTTGTATCTGGGTCAAGGTTTCCTGTAGGTTCGTCAGCTACAATCAATGAAGGCTTATTGAGTATAGATCGTGCGATGGCCAATCTTTGTTGTTCGCCCCCTGATAATTGATAGACTTTTTGGTTGAAATAATGCAGCAAATTGACTTCGCTCAGTACTTCTTCCACCCGCTGTCTAATCTTGTTTTTGTCTCTCCAATCCGTGGCAGTCAAGACAAATGATAAGTTATTTGCCACCGTCCAATTTTTAAATAGCATAAAATCTTGGAAGATCATACCCAAGTTCCTTCTTAAATCAGGTATTTCAGTACGACCTATTTTTCTCAAATCATAGTCTAAAATACGAGCACTACCATTGGTGATTTGAGCCTCGCCATAGATTGCCTTCAATAAGCTTGATTTACCAGATCCAGATTTACCCACAAGATAAACTGCCTCCGCTTCGGCCAACTCAAAGTTTATATTCCTAAGAATAGAAACTCCTGACTGTTCAATGATTACATCTTTAAAATCAACTATTAGTGAAGTACTCAAATTATGATTATTTTTTGCAAATATGAGGCTTTATATTAGAAAAATTAAATATATAAAGGTTTTTTTTGGATAATGCAGTTTATGAGTAATTGGTTCTAGATTATAAACTAATATTTTATCAATAAATGCCAGATTAAAGGAAAGTCTTATGTTAATGACATTTTTTTGTGTTGGGTTAATTAGTTTATAACTTTATAGTGCTGTACTTCCTTTTAAAGTATATTTACTTTTCAACTTATATATTTTCGACCTTGTCCACTTATTTACTTCAACTCAGCAACAACTTGCTTAAACTTAGCGGGATCCATTTTATCTATCCATTCTGCTATGAGTTTTACACCTTCTTCATGCACAACAGTCCTGCCAACTTCGGGCATCATCACACCAGGATTTATACTTTTCATTCTGTTGACCATTATTGAAGTTCCTGAACTTCCGGGCACAATAGAATAGGTATGACCTCCTGTTCCTCCTCCTGCTGATACAGTAGCTTTATAGATTCCTAAATTGATGTCCATAGCTGCTCCTAATTCTAAGTGCAGTCCTGATGTATTGGCAGCCCCTTTGGAGTTGTGACAGTGAGCACAATTGATGTCGAGATAAGCCATCGCCCTGTCGTGTATACTTGCTTTTTCATTTGCCCACTCAGCTGCTTTTGGATGGTCTACAGATAAATCATATCCTTTTAAAATACCAGAATTATGCCAATGCGTTAACTGATTTTCTTTTCCATCCTTGTAAGTAAAATCCTTGTTTAGATTAGCAACTTTAGGTCCAATCGGTACAATTTTTCCATTCAAATTATGACAACTTTTACACTGATTTTTATTAGGTATAACATAATTAATATCTCTTTTGTCACCTTTTTCGTCTACCCATGAAACAGGAATGATATCGCCAGTAATATCCAAGATAGCATCAGTCTGCTTTTCATTCCAGACATAATTAAGGGTTTCCCACTCATTGTTCTTTTTGATTAATAATCTGGTTTCGATGATGCGTTTTCCTTCTTCTGGTTTTTGTTCGTTTTGGTAATAAAAAAAAGTTTTGATTAAAGTAGTTCCTTCAGGAAAATCGAGTACATCTTTTGGTTCATATTTGGCTGATTGTCCGGCAGGCAACTTTACAAAACGCGATTTGTAAGCATAATCAGAGAAAAGTGGTGTGTTAAGATCATATGGAATTATGCCGTCCGCAGGTATTAAATCAGCAATGTTACCCGTAAAAAAACCATATTCTGATAAATTTTCTTTTTCTGATGAAGCTTTTATTGTTGTTTTTTGTTTACAACTTAATGTGCTTAAAATAAGCAATCCTGCAAATAAAAATAATTGTTGCATCCCGTATTTATTTTTTCAACCATGCATTATGACAATCCGTATTAAAAACAGGCAATGAGCAGTCAAACTGATTGATATCTGTTGACATATTTTTCATTACTTCTTCTGGTTTTTGGCCTTTATACATATTAAAATTAGTAAAAGTTATGTCTCCATTTTTTTGAATACAAAAACCTTTGATTTTACCATCATCTCCAATGTCTGAAGGACTAAATAAACCATCTATCACAATATCAATAGGTTTGCCTTGGAAGTATCCTGACAACATTTTTCCAAAATCAGTAGTAGTATCGATCACACCACTAGTATTCGTAATCTTATTGGAATGTATGAAAATATTATGACAAAAAGGATCATATTTATCCGATTTGAAAGGAACTCCAGTCAGAAGCCATGAATTAACCGCAATGCCTAGGGACTTATGATTGTCGATTATATTGTCGTAAAACTCTATATTATTATGAGCCATAATGATCATGCCTGATCCAGGAGGAATTGTAGAAACAACCATTCCTTTCGGAGCAAAATTTTCTCCATTATTGTTTATGATGGTATTTTTGTAAAATTTAATTTTGTCACCCTTGGCTTGTGGTAAGTCAGGCATATCAAATATCAACATTCCTCCGGCATTATCAGTAGCCTTATTGTTGTATACTTCTGCACAAATGGTATTTTCAATTTCTAATCCGGCTACATTGTGATGAGCATAATTGTCGCGAACTATTACATTACTACTTTGACCCACATAAATACCAGCATCCATTGCATAAGAAGCCTCGCATTTTTCCATCAAGACTCCTATACAACTCACAGGATACAATCCATAAGCTCCATTGGTAGATAATTTACCTTTTGTCCATGTAGTTTCTAGGTCTCTCATTACTACATTTACTCCTTCTTGTACTTTAATGGCATCACCTTTTGAGTCTGCCACTGTAAAACCTTCCAAAGTTAGATTTTTCGCACCTTTGATCAACATTCCCTCGGCACCATCTACCTGTCCTGAGAAAGAAAGAATTGTTTTACCTTTTCCAGCACCTTTTATAGTGATTCCACTTTTATTGTGCATCGAAATACTTCTTCTTAATTCAAAAGTACCTTCAGGAAGGACGATCACTTTATTAGAATCAAGTTCAATAAGTTGTGTTTGGAGTTCTTTTTCAAAATTATCTTTCCCAATGAAAATCTCAGGATTTTTCGATTCTTTACAAGAAAGAAATAAGGAAATTATTAAGATGACTGTAAAAAGTGACTTTTGATGTTGCATAAGCTAAATTTTATTTGGCAAATATAGTTAAATAAAGAAATTATAATGTTAAAACTCAAAATTCTACTTGAAAAGCTAATACTGGTATGAAACCTCCACCTCTGTACCTTACCGAAGTAGTATTAGAAGCCGAATCATATGAAACACCCGTGGCATTTATTCTGTTGGTGGTATTTTGAAGATCTAAACTTACGTTTCCTGCCACTTTTTTAGCATTAAATCGGTATTGTATTCGTGAGTCAATTCTCCAAAAAGCAGGTAGTCGCGCACCAAATTCAGCTTCAGAGGGAATATGGGTGTCATCCAAATTTAACTAGATAAACAGACACAATTTTAATATTATTTTTGGAATACTTCATAAACTGTTTATAATTTTTTAATATTTCTTTTATATTTTATTGTCTTTAATTAGAGTACATCTTTAATGTATTCACATTTCCTATAAAATATTTTTCTTTGCGTTCGATTGATTTAAGTTTTAATAAAAGAAATCAGCACATTTGGGGGCTTTCTTTGGTTTCTTCCTTTTAATTTTTATAATTTTTATCGGACAACAGTGTAATAAATTGTACTTTTGCGCACTTTTTAACATTTAT
>CAZBCV010000239.1:0-3710 GCA_964490495.1 uncultured Aureispira sp.
AACACATTCCAGTACCTTATAAAGTCATTATTGCTTAAATGCCTAATTCAATAAAATGGAATACACAACAATAGAAAAAGTAAGCCCCCAGATTAAGAAGGAACTCACCAAAAGAGCCGAAAAAAATCATTTTACTGCTAAAACTGAAAGAGCCATTGCTTTAATTAAAAAAGTTGGCTTACCAAAACAAACTTGCGTTAAAAACACATAGAGAATCGCGAAGTCGTAATAAAATATTAAACGACATTTTTGCTATCGTAAAAATCGACGTCAATAGTAGCCGTTCTGCGTCACAAAAAAACCAAAACAATGAAGCAAGTCAAAAAAATTCATGGACAAATGAAATTAATTATAATGTCCCTCTTTCTTCTGATATCAGCTTGTAATGCACAGGAGCAAACTGGCAATTTCAGGATAGAGTTATTTCAAGCGCAAACAAATACTCAATCAAAAGAGCAGATAAGCGAAGTTGTAAGAATGATGTTTCAAGATAGCAAAGGAAATATTTGGTTTGGAGCGCAGAGTGGAGCTTTTAGACTTTCCAATAACACGTTGAGTAAAATTGATAGTATAAAAAGTGAAACAGGCGGACGTGTCACAATACACGATATTACAGAAGGTAAAGATGGGAAAATTTGGTTCGGGCATACCGACGGTCTCAGTAGTTTTGATGGAGAAATAGTGAAAAATTATTATGAATCAGATGGATTATTGAATAATGATGTTTGGAATATTGAATCGGATATCAATGGTAATATTTGGATTGGGACAATTGGAGGTTTATGCAAATTTAATGGGGATGTATTTACAACTTTCGAATTACCCGAAGGAATTCGTGACACAACACTCGGTGTTTCAAGTACTAAGATGGTGCATTGCATTATGGAAGACAGTAAAGAAAATATCTGGTTTTGTACCAATGCAGGACTATTTAGATTAAAAGACAACATTCTTCATAATGCCTCTGAAGAATATGGAATTAAAACCAACTTTATAAACGAAATCATTGAAAGCGAAAAAGGAGGTTACTGGATTTCAACTAAAGAGGCATTGTACAAACTGGTAGGAAATCAGTTAGAAAATATAACAGAACAAGTACCAGAAGTCGGTAAGGGGATTGGGAGTATTTCGGAAGACAAAAATGGTAAATTATATTTTGTCTTAAATCAGCATTATCTACATATCTATGATGGCCAAGAGATAATAGAATTCGAAAAAACCGAAGATAATAAAGGACCAGTAGTTTATCAAATCTACAGAGACCAAAATGATAGACTATGGTTTTTAGGCTTTGGCGGTGCATTCCGGTTAGAAAACGGAAAATTTCTCAATATTACAAAGAATGGACCTTGGTAGAAGAATACTAACGCAGAACAAGAAGCCCAACCCCTAACATTAAGCCGTCACGTAAAACCTGATAATTATATACTAAAGCCCATCACAAAAGTCAAAGCGTATGCCATACAAATACCCAAAAGGGCTTGATAACTGATTTGGATATCTTGAAATAAGTAATAAAATATTACCAAAGCTTTTGAAATAAAACATGTATCGTTCTACCTGAATATCAGACTTTAAGCATAAAATATCCCATCATTTTAACATTATTTCAACATTTTTTTATCTAAATATATTTTTTCAATTATATTTGTGCTTGATTAATCCATAGGTATCATTTAAAATATTATTTATCAATGGATTACAAGATAATAATGGATTTTTTGTATAGAAAATGTATGTATGATTGTGGATACATTACTTTAAAGCTAATGCTTAACACGACTCAATACAGTAAGAATTCAGATAGGCAAGGCATAAATTTTTATCCCCGACCCAATTTTCAACATAGCAAGAACATATTAACATTCATAAATCAAAATAAAATCAATTAATATGAATAATTTAAAAATCACATTTTTCTTTTTATGCTTTATTATAAGTTCCCAAAAGATTTATTCACAGAATAATAATGAAGCAAATTTTTCAACCTATAATAACTTTGACTTTATTCCAGGTGAGAAAACCATGTTTTTTGATGACTTTTCTAATGGGTTAAACTTATGGAATATAAACGAATGGGATACATGGTATGAAGATCAGAAAGCACAAGTGACTTCATTGTCCGATATTCCTGGAAATTGGTATTATATGCCACGAAAAGGAAATTCACAACCCAAAGGATTAAAAATACTTCCAGAACAATTTACTATTGAATACGATTTGGTAATTAATGACAGTGTAAGCGAAAGTGAAGGAGGAATAATAAACATTTTTGTAAAAGAAAATGGTTTTGATTTCAGTCGATTCGATTATCATTTTGATTCTTCGCCTCAAATAAAATTGGATATAAAACCTTATAAAGATTATCTTTTTTTGAATGCCTGGAAAGAGTATGGATATACAGCTGGAATAGATGATGGTTCAAAAGTTTTTGAGGTAACAAAAGAGCAATATTGGACACCCAATAAAGTTCATAGAATATCAATTTCAAGAAATGGATCTCATGTAACATTATATGTTAATCAAGATAAAGTAATGGATATGCCAAATGCATTACCTCCTAATGAAAAATATACTTTTCTTCTTTCTAACAACTTGTGGTTAAGTGGATATTTCATATCAAATGTTAGATTAGCAACAGGATTACCTCAACCCTCTTACGATTTTAAAGAGAACAAATCTTATGTTACACAAAACATACTTTTTGATGTGAATTCTGATAAAATAAACCCCAGATCATATCAAGTAATAAAACAAATTGCTCAAGCAATAAAAGAAACCGACAGTAAAATTTTAATTGTTGGTCATACAGATAGCGATGGGGATGCGGTCAAAAACATGGAACTATCCGAAAAAAGGTCTCAATCTGTCAAAAATATGCTAGTGAAAGAGTTCGGTATAACTGGCGGAAAACTTGAAACAGAAGGAAGGGGTCAAACTGAACCCATCAACAGCAATGACACACTCCAGGATAAAGCCAATAACCGGAGAGTAGAGTTTATAGTAGTGGAGTAAATATTCAAAAGGCGATTGTTTACAGTCATATTGATTAAGAATAGGTCGAGTTCGCCTTGGGAAAAATAATAGTGCTAAAAGCATATAAATGGGAAGTTCAACCACATGGTGTACAAAGTGTAAAATCAATCTCTTTTGAAAACGAAGAAATTTTCCCTAAAGGTTCGGTGGCATTTGACAAAGCACCATTGATGACTAATATTCAACAAGAAAGGAAAATGGAAATGGGAAAATACAGCCGTAGCCAACGGAGAATGGGTTGAAGAAATTAATAAACTCAAAAAAACAAAGCGGGAAAGACCTAATAGTTTATGGTATTGGAACTTTTGTAACTGCACTCATAAATGCTAGACTTATAGACGAATTTCATTTATTTATCAATCCTACAGCAATTGGCAGAGGTATGACAATCTTTCAAAATTCAAACAAAAATCTAAAACTGAAATTAAAAACAGCAAAACAATTGGGCTGCGGAATAACTCTTGCGTATAACGAACTTAACAAATAACTCTGAAATAAACAACACCCCTAGTCTCAAAGTAATCTTTAATATTTTTTAATGGTTTGTTTCATAAAAACAACACCTAAAACAAAAAACCCTTGCAAATCATTGACTTACAAGGGTTTTTTATTATAAAAATGTAGCCCGTAGGGGAATCGAACCCCTCTTACCAGGATGAAAACCTGGCGTCCTA
>CAZBCV010000240.1:0-3646 GCA_964490495.1 uncultured Aureispira sp.
AGCGATGTATGTTAATCAGCTAGCGGTTATATCTAGGCAGAAGGCCAAACTTTATAAAATTTTGGGACTATCTATTGAAGTTATTAAGGACAATAAAATTCGATCAAGTGAAGGTATAGTTAATTTAGCAAATATTCCTAATGAAATTCTTCCAAAATCAAGTGAAATAAAAGAAATACTAAGCCTTTTTAGAGCCTTAAACCATAATCTCAGGAATAAAATATTGGAATTGGTTTATGAAGAAAAAGATATTACAATACATGAAATTTATACAAGATTAACAATTGAACATAGTTTAGCTTCTCAACATTTAGCAATACTCAGAAAAAGTAATCTAATAAAATCACAAAGGAGAGGGAGTTTGGTTTTATATACAATTAATCACAAAAAGCTTAAAGAGATTCAAGCAGTCATAGATACTTTGATTGGTGAAAAATTAACTATCCACCATTCACTATTAACCAATAACTATTAACTATTAACAATTAACTCCCTCAATACCTCCCATCCTTCACCCAAGGCAACTTCTCCATCTGACTCACCTGGAGGGTTTTGAACCCCGATTTTTAAAAAAAAGTTGTTACTTTAGTAAAAAATATAACTCAAATCGATGAATATCAAACAACTATAATTTAATTATTTTGAGTTAGGCTCTAAGGCTTCGTCATAAGGGTTGAAATAGTAGAAGTTTTGTGATTGGCCCTTAGTCACCTAAATGGCGAATGGACAAAAGTAAACATAGCGCATATTTGCAGTGATTTAAAACCGCAATAAATTTTTCAAATGTGTAATGTGGGTTCAAGGGTTTGAACCAAATAGAAAAAAAAATATTTAGCTTTAAATCAAAATGTAAAACGCACCCATATGATAGATAAGAGTTTGAAATCTGCGATAATAGAATGTCTAAACAATATAAAAGGTGGTGGCACTTTTTGTACAGACGGAACTAAAAAATTTATATTTCCACGTTTGAGCATTCATGGTTTAGGTGAATTGGCTTATCCTATCAATGAGCTTCAGGCACGAGCACTGATCAGCGTTGCGCACAAAGCCCCTTATGGAAAGGGGCATGACACAATATTGGACTCTTCAGTTAGAAGCGCTTGGGAAATAGATGGCACTAATTTAAAGTTTGAAGGGCTTGAGTGGTCTGAATTGATGGAGAAAATTCTATCAAAAGTTCAAGATAGTTTAGGTATAAAAGATTATACCATCGAAGCTCATATTTACAAGCTACTGATTTATGAAAAAGGTGACTTTTTTCTTACACACAAAGATAGCGAAAAAGAAAAAGGTATGTTTGGAACTCTCATCGTCGCTTTACCTTCTTATCATAAAGGAGCAGAGCTACATGTCAGTTTTGATGGTGTAGAAAAGGTTATAGACTTTTCTAGAGATTCTAGCGAGGGAAAAATTGTTTATGCCGCCTTTTATGCAGACTGCGACCACGAAGTAAAACCATTGCAAGAAGGGTATAGAATCGTATTGGTGTATAATTTGATTCAAAAATCAAGTGAAAAAGAAATATCTGTCCAATCCTCTAAAATCCATATAGATTGCTTAAAAAAATGTTTCACAAAATTGGAAGCTCAAATTTGTGATTCAAATCAACCGATAACCGTACTTCTAAATCACCAATATACGCCTACAAATTTTAAACAAGAAAATCTCAAACTAAACGATCGTGCTAAGGCTTTCGCCTTGTTAGAAGCGGCAAAAGACGCAGGATTTTATGCCAATCTATGTTTGGTGACAGCCACCAAAGAAGGGTCTCCTTTAGAATATGATGAAGATTGTGAAACCATAGATGAGGTATATAATGAAAGTATTAACATCGAAAAGTGGGTAGAAGGTAAGTACCCCATATTGGGAAATGTATATTTGGATGAAAATCAAATAATAGCGCCCTTCAATATAGATGATGATGAACCATTTGAGGTAGAAAACTCCGGTTATATGGGCAATTATGGTCCTGACATTACATATTGGTATCACTATGGGGCTGTAGCGATTTGGACTGATGAGCAGCATAAAAATATTTTATTTAATTCTACAGATGCCATCAGAATCAAGTGGTTGAAACACTACAACGCTCATCGAGAACAATTGAGGCAAAAAGATCTTGAAGTAGCTAGATATTTGGTGCAAATATTGAGTGACCAAAAAAAAGAAAATTTAGATTTTGGTTGCGTCATTGATTGGTTGATTTTAGAAAACAACAAGGAACAATTACAGAACTTAGGTTATAGATTATTGGAAAGATATTTTTTCAAAATTAATCCTGAAAAATGGGGAGAACTTGGCGAACATTATGGCATTGAATCTATCAGCATGCTTTTAGACAACCATATCGAAGTATGGAACCCAAAACGTGTTAAACAGCTAGTAGCAATACTTTATGAGTTTTATGAAAAACGCCAATTTGAGGAGTTTATCACTACACAGATGTCCCTTCTACCATCTTATTTCTGCAAAATGGCAACCCAATTAGAGGTAAATGAATTTCCAATAGCTGCGGAAACATTAATAAGACTTGGAGAGCTAGAAACAGCATATCCACAGACAGAAACTTGGGTCGTATCGTTATTTGACATAACGAGCCGTTGTGAAAGCTATGAGTATTTAGAAAATATTTGGGCTAAAACTTTATTAAAGATAGAACACTTCTCACCTCTTATTCAAAAAATATTTGAAGAAACTATTAAAAGATATCAATTCAGAGTTCACAATAAACCAGAACCACCTAAAGACTGGACAAGACCCATTCCACAGAATACAAATTATAAAAATATATGGGCAATTTTAGAACCATTCATGCAATCTCCTACCACACAAGTATTTGAATATAGGAGAGTACAAAAAGAAAGGGATGAGATGCTGTATGCTATCAGAAATTCCAGTGCAGACCTGAAAACTGAGACCATAAAAAAAGGCTCCCCACACACTTTACTCATCACAAAAACGCAAGATAATTATCTGAGTCAAATGAAAATATGGAATCATGATGTTATGGTTTTGGAGAAATTGGAGAGAAGGAAATAATGAGAATAGGGAAAAGTAGTTTTCTTATTACATCACCACCTCCCATCCTTCACCCACGGCAACTTCTCCATCTTGCTCACTTCGAGGCTGGGGAAGCCAAAATCTTCGACTACCTTTCCCAATACGATGTAGGTGCCTTTGCCCTTGAAAGGATATGCTTTTAGGCTTGGGGGAAAGTGTACCGTATCAAAAAACTGACCGTGGGCATCGGTCATCGTCCCAAAATTCATGATGTCGCCTTTGGATGTCGTCACCCACTTGCGGCAGACGTAGTAGCCCACCATGCGGACAGTCTTGCCTAAGTGGTCTTTCATTTGGGCGGCTGTGATGTCTCCTCTGAATGATGTCTGTAGCAAATCAAACGGGCTGCACAATGGAAAACCCAAAAGCTCTATCTCGTCAAAAGCCTGCTCGTGTTCAGTCTCTGCCAGTATGGGCAGCGTGTAGTTTTCGGGTTCGGTATCGAAGAGCATCTCACCAGCGTATGCGTGCTTGATAAGCGGATTATGTACGGCATTTTTCTCCCACATCAGCTCGTACTTGTTCATACCCGTAAAACGAAAAGCCCCGATGCGAATCAGTATTTCTAGTTGTTCTTTAGAGA
>CAZBCV010000241.1:0-3460 GCA_964490495.1 uncultured Aureispira sp.
ACTTCCTCTGTTAAAATAGCCATATTTGTCAATTCAGAAAAGTATTTAACTCCTATGGTATTTATCCAAACATCTACACTTTCTTGATATTCTTTAACTCTCATTATTCTTTATTTTTTGTATCTATTATTATAGTCACTGGTCCATCATTTAATAAGTTTACCTTCATATCGGCCCCAAATATACCTGTTTTTACAGTTCGTAGAGAAATCATTTCTAATTTTTTTACAAACTCATTATATATAGGTATAGCTATTTCGGGTTTTGCTGCCTTTATATATGATGGTCTATTTCCTTTTTTAGTAGATGCATGTAAAGTAAATTGGCTAATAACAAGAAAAGAGCCATTAATATCAGCTATACTTAAATTCATTTTATCATCTTCGTCACTAAATATCCTTAAAGAGATAATTTTCCTTACCAACCAATCAATATCTTCAGTGTTATCATCAGGTTCTATTCCTAATAAGATTAATAGTCCTTTTTCTATCTCATTATAAATATTTCCGTCTATTGTCACGGATGCAAAACCGACCCTTTGTATGACTACTCTCATAAAAAAGTTATTAACATTAAATAAAAGTTATATACAAAAAATGGTGACAGAGTGTTGTATAGAAAATAAGTTTTTCACATAGATTTTGTGAATTTTCTTTTTTTAACTTAGGTTTAATAACATCTTATCTAAATACATATTAAAATTAATTAAATATCCACAAAAATATTGATGAATCCTAAATTTATAAAAGATATATCCACATAAAATTTTCATAATATTCCGGTGTTTAAATGTGGATAACTTATTCACAAAACTGTGGATAAATTAAAAATAAGTAACTTTTAAAATGAAATATAAAGTGGATAAAATGTGAATAATAAATAAGTGATAAATTTTTACTTAGTTATCCACTTATCCACATCGCTAATAATAAATAATAAATTTTCTTTTAAAAATAAATTATATAATATTAGAAAAAACCATTTCACAAAAATCTAAATTTTGTTTTCGTTGTTATTTGGCCTACTTTTGCACTTTCTTAAACAGAGAAATTAATATTTTGGTAATGAATTCAAGTAAAAATAAATATCCTAAAATAGTTCAATATTGGTTGCTTATTGGATTATTTATGGTATTCATGCAAGTGGTCATTGGAGGTATAACTCGCTTGACAGAGTCTGGATTGTCTATAACCAAATGGGAGATAGTAACTGGTACTTTGCCACCTCTAAGCGATGAAGATTGGAATTATGAATTTGACCTTTACAAAAAGACGCCGCAGTACAGTAGCATAAATAAGGGTATGTCCTTGTCTGATTTTAAGTTTATATATTTTTGGGAATATATGCATCGATTATGGGCCCGTGTGATGGGTTTTGTATTTTTAATACCTTTGATATATTTTGTATATAAAAAATGGATAGATAGAGCATTAGGAAAAAGATTGGTGATTGTATTTAGTTTAGCTTGTTTAGCGGCAACGTTCGGGTGGATAATGGTAGCTAGTGGACTGATAGAACGCCCTTGGGTCAATGCTTATAAGCTAAGTCTTCATCTTATGATTGCTTTTTCTGTTTATGTATCTATTCTATGGACTTATTTATATTCACTGAATTATAGGCCTAGTTCCAATCTTTTTAGTTCTCGTTGGGTTAGATTAACGCTGCTTGTACTTGTGGTACAAATCTTTTTTGGTGGAGTGATAGCAGGAATGAAAGCCGCCATTGTTTATCCTACATGGCCTAATATTGGCAATGAATTTGTTCCTTCTTCTATTTTTATTTTAGATAATTGGACTTATGAAAACTTCAATTATTACGAAAAAAGCTCTTTTTTAGCAACTTTAATACATTTTTTGCATAGAACTACAGCTTATTTCTTATTGGTATTGGGATTAATTTTATCTTTGCAGTTGATAAAGTCAAATAAATCACTTTTTAAGAATATTGGAATAGTTTTTGGTGTTTCTTTGGTTCTTCAAGTTGCATTAGGTATTGTGACAGTATTAAAGTCTGTAGGTAGCATACCAGTTTTTTGGGGAGTAATACATCAGGGAATGGCATTAATACTATTGAGTTGTTTAGTAATAGTATTATTCTATCAAAAAAAAGTAGATGCAAATGGTTGATATTGTTGAACAAAGTGAGATAAAACTTTATTAATGATATGTTTTAATAAAAAATGTAAACCTAAAATATGGCTGACAAGTCTTTAAAAGTAGTAGGAAAATTTAAATATATAGAAACTGGAGGTGAAGGTACACCAATAGTACTATTGCATGGTTTAATGGGTGCTCTAAGTAATTTTCAGGGGATTATAGATGAATTTTCTAAAACACATAATGTTGTTGTGCCAATATTACCTCTTTTTGAAATTTCATTCAGGAGTATTTCAGTAACTACTTTGTTGGACTATATAGATGAGTTTGTCAATTATAAGGGGTTCAATAAAATACATATTTTGGGAAATTCTTTGGGAGGACATTTAGCACAACTTTACACCTTAAAACGACCTTCTTATGTAGAAAGTATGACGTTGACAGGAAGTAGTGGTTTATTTGAAAGTGCTATGGGAACAACATTCCCCAAAAGAGGAAGTAAGGAATACATAAAAAACAAGACAGAATCCGTATTTTATAATAAAGAAGTAGCTACTCAAGAACTCATTGATGAGGTCTATGAAACAGTCAATGATCTTAAAAAGGCTATGTGTGTA
The DNA here is from genome assembly GCA_964490495.1 of uncultured Aureispira sp. Taxonomy (GTDB): domain Bacteria; phylum Bacteroidota; class Bacteroidia; order Chitinophagales; family Saprospiraceae; genus OLB9. The sequence continues at coordinate 2,714 of CAZBCV010000241.1, forward strand.
GTAGCTACTGCTAAGTCTGCAGTAAGACATAATTTAGAGGATAAACTACATCTGATTACTTGTCCTACTCTTTTAATATGGGGAGTACAAGATTCAGTGACACCTATATGGGTAGGAGAAAAATTTCATGAGCTTCTGAAAAATTCTGAACTTGTGAAAGTAGATGAATGTGGACATGCGCCTATGATGGAAAAACCTGAGTTATTTAATGTAGCATTGGATGATTTTATAAAGAGAGTTGAAGATGGTAGTTTTGCTACAACCCGAAAGCAAGTGACTCTAGTGAAATAATCAATTGTTCCACGTGAAACATTGATGTGTTTTAGAATATTTATATTTACTTTTTAGTGAGTATAATCCCGTAATTTTTAATTACTATATAAGGCTATATTATAAATAAGACAGCAAACACAATTGTATTCTATAGTCTTAACAACTTAGAGCGGATTTTTAAATATAATTTTTTTGAAGAAAAATTTATCCGATTAATAGATTTTTACGACAATTTTTTACGAAAAAGTTGTTTAAAATAGAATATAGCCTTTTAACCCAACGCACGAAAGGGGTATGATTAATTTACTCAATGCCATACCAAAAATGGGTGGTTGAGCGGAGTAGAAGTAAAACCATTTGCGGAAAAATTTATCGTTTTTTATCGAAGTGAGTTGGATGTCTGGCAGTACATTTGACCTATTTTATCACTATTTTTTTTCAGTCTTTCGTTCTTCTATTTTACTTTCGTTTTCT
>CAZBCV010000242.1:0-3209 GCA_964490495.1 uncultured Aureispira sp.
CTCTTTTATTTTGCCAATGCTGATATTTCTTTAAGTCTTGTATTAAAAAAAATAATCTGATCTGCTACGTATTGTTCTTTTTCTAATAGTACTTTTAAAAATGGCAAAAATGCATCTTTTTTGTGTGGCATGTGTGGAGGAAGTTTATAGCCGTCTCTATTGAACAATTTGAATTTGTAACGGCTATCTTCTGTCAACAACAATAGGTAGTTTGTCTCTATTTGGGGACGAGGTATCCCTTGACCATTGCTATCTATAAAAACATCATGATTTCCTCCTTTGAAAGCTATAAATGAAGAGTCTGGCACAAAATATACAGGAGTGACATTATAATAGTCATTAAAAAGTTTATCCAACATTACTAAATATTCTCTATCTGAATCCATAGCTTCTTTGAGTAATCTTTCGTACTTCACTCGTACTTTATTATCTAGTTCTGGATTTGTAATGGCTTGTTTTAAAAAATTAATTTTTCGACCTTGCGTGGGTATGCGCACCACTAAGGCTTGAGACTTGAGCTCATGGGCAGACTTTTGAGCCGCTGAGAGTTGATTGTCTTTTAGTTTTAGCGGTGGATTGCATGCCAAAACCCCTATAAATAAAAATAAATAAAATATTCTAAAAATCATAAACTAAAAATATGGGCAAAGGTAAGGTTTTTTAGATATTCTTTCGATGCATTTATACTAAATAACAGAAAAGTGTCGCATGTCTTTCAAATCAAGATTTTCTCACAACATATTATTTTTTCATCCAAAATTGAGTTTCACTTACTGTATTATGCAATTTCCATAATGATGTATCTATTTTGCTCGACCTATGATTTTCTATAACAATAATATCATTTTCAACATTTATTTTACCCCCTAAAATAATGTGAGAGGTATGTTGACTTATGGGTGTTTGCCAAAAAAATGATTCGTCTTCAATAAATACTTTTTTGTTTGTAAATATATCCTTACCTGTAAATTGTAAAGACGCACTGAAAGTATTAACATCATAATAGTAAAGCTGAAAAGGAAATTTTTCGAAATTTTTATAAGTAAAAAACGATGCTAAAAATAAAAGGCAAAAGATCCAAATAGATATAACTATTTTATTTTTTAAAATTATTGTTTGTGAAACTGAAATTAATAATACAATCCAATACAAAAGACAATGGCTGACCATATTCCTATAAAAAGGAAATTTTTTCAGAAGTAGGGTCATCAAAAGAAAACTCATTACCAAACTCAAGGCATAAGGCACAATGGTATTTGAGTATTTTTTGCGATAAATCAAAAACAGAATAATGGATAGGAAGAAAATTAATATTCCAAACCATGAATCGTTTGGTGTATAAAGCCACTCATTCAATAGCCCTCTGAAATATCCTCCCGAAAACATCTCATGGATAAAATCAAGTGTGGATGATTCTTGCGATGTAACATATTTATTGGCTAAGATGGACTTCCAACCAGAAAAAATAACTACTGGAAGATACAAAACTAAAATGACCCAAATGATTTTAAAATTTGTAAAAATGAACGAGAAATCAAACTTTTTTTTATATACCATAGTCACAAAATAGGGTACACTGATACCTACCCAAAAATACAAAAAAGAAGGAATGGTCCAAACGCCTAAAGCAATTGCAACGGCATAATTGGTCAAAAAGTTTGGATTTTTGTTTTTGCTGTAAGAGTATATTTGAGTGAAGGCTATCCAACCCAACAACAGATGCAATCCATATCCTCTAGCTTGTGTAGAGAAGCCCATAATTGGAAAAACTGTCAATATAAAAATAACTATGCTGAAACGCAGTGCCTTATTGGTAAAAAAACGTCCTGAAAAACTATACACACTGATAGCTAAAAGCGATATAGACAAGCCAGATATAAGACGACCTGTGAAAACTAAATCATCCGCAACATAAATAAACCAATGATTGATGGCATTAAAAAATATGTGGTTATTGGGCAACGGATAATAACTCACCACCTGAATAAATGGCTTATTAGCAAAATGCACCGCAGAAAATACTTCATCTGTAGAATAAGCCGCTTTTTGTTGCCAAAACCACCAAATAAACATACCACAACAAAAAATTAAAGTTTTTATAATAGCGTCATTTTTAAATGTTAGGGATCTTCTAGGTAAGTTGATGGGTTGACTTTCTTTACCCGAAAAATAAACAAAAATCAACGAAACAATAACCAATATCCAACTATAAATTTTGCTAAACTTAAAAGTCCCAAATGTAAAGAAATGGGTTGTCCATTCATCGTTTTTATAAAAATGAGGGTTGAGATTTTGGTACCAATATATTATTTCTTCATAGGGCAATAATGATAGAGTCAAAGCACAAAACAATGTAAAAATGAGCAGGCCCCATTCAACATATTTACAAATTTTCGTTTGATTAAATCTTATCATAAAACAAAGTTAAGCAAATTTTTTTAAAGGCGGCATAGAGTTTTCGCATTAAGTAATAATTTTTGAAATTCAATCTACTAATGAGTCTTGATTTAGCAAAATGTTATTGCTTCAAATAATGACTGTTTTACAAAATATAATACATTTCTGAAAAAAAAACTCAGAATATGACTTGAATTCCAATTAAGTTTTTACTTTCGTGGGTCAAATTGATAATAAAATCATATACCATTGGATAGTTATTTTGATACACGGCACGGAAGGAAATCCATTAACTGCTTTGGCTCAAGAAGCCGGAATGGAAACGGCAATTACGGATGATGATAGTTTGGTGTCCTATGATCTTGGAGGCGTTTTGAGGTCAGAGGCAGATTTTGCTAAAATAGAAAAAGAATACAATAACGTTTTAGAAACGCTCAGTAAGAATGGTAACTTAAGCCAAAGTTTTGAAAGTGTTTTTAATAACTTATATCCTAATCAAATCAATGACCGATTGTGGAAATTCTTTTTGTCCACCTACTTGACTTTTGATACAGGAGATTTAACCCACCTATCTTCATTGTATTATAACGAAGGAGAAGAGTTTGGAGGTGATGAACGTATTTCTACTAATGGTTATGATAAAATACCCAATTTTTTAGCCAATGGACTGAATGTACAACTCAATCAAAGAGTATCTCACATAGACTATACCCAATCCCCAATAAAAATCACACATAATGGTTCTGAGAGTGAAGCTGATTATGTGATTGTGACCGTTCCTTTAGGAGTTCTTAAAAAAGAAATCATCCAAT
>CAZBCV010000242.1:3219-3446 GCA_964490495.1 uncultured Aureispira sp.
TTTCTACTAATGGTTATGATTAAATACCCAATTTTTTAGCCAATGGCTCATTTTGCTGGAGAACACACGCACATTGAATGTTTTTCAAATGCGCATGGTGCTTATTTGAGTGGGCTAAGAGAAGCGGACAAAATAATTGGTTTGCAATAATGGAGCAACATGCTTCCAATTAATCGCGCCACATCACCACTTTGAATTGCTGCTTTTCTTTGTCATTAATCAAATCA
>CAZBCV010000243.1:0-3403 GCA_964490495.1 uncultured Aureispira sp.
CCTATGAGAAATATATCCGTTTATAAACGTATGTGATACATTTGTAAACGGTATTAATAGATTATCAAAGGCAAATATAAGATATCTTTGTAAATGAAGAAGGAAATGTGGGAATATTTTTTGTGAAAGATAGAATATTTTGTGAAGATGGACTGTAATTCAGATAAAAGAACGCTTATTATACTTGTGAAATTAGTGCTCTGTCCTGCTTTCAGGAGTAGGATGTCGATAATTTTTATTCTATGCTATGGGCTGTTACGTTTGCTACTCTTTGTGTGGCCACATGGGTTAAAGTAGAATTGTACATCATTTATTTATGACTACTCCTACTGAACCAATAGGCTCTAATTACGAACCGATGCCGAGTACATTATTTAAAAAGTCTTTATCTACTGCTCCACCTGCAAAATCATCAAATGCTTTGGTAGTAACTTCAATAATGTGATTCTGAATAAAGGCACTTCCTTCTTTTGCTCCTTGTTCCGGTGATTTGATACAGCATTCCCATTCCATTACAGCCCATCCGTCATAACCATATTGGGACAATTTGCTAAAAATAGATTTAAAATCTACTTGACCATCTCCTGGAGATCTAAATCTTCCAGCTCTGTCTTTCCAATCGGCATAACCGCCATAGACTCCACATTTTCCAGTAGGATTAAATTCAGCATCTTTAACATGGAAGGCTCTAATGCGTTCGTGGTATATATCAATAAACTGAAGATAATCCAACTGTTGTAAAACATAATGGCTTGGATCATACAAAATGCACGCTCGATTGTGCTGCCCTGTAGCTTCCCAAAATTTTTCATAAGTCAAACCATCAAAAATATCTTCACCGGGGTGTATTTCAAAACAAACATCTACATCATTTTCGTCAAAATGATTCAAAATCGGTGTCCAACGTCGTGCCAACTCATCAAATCCTGCCTCTACCAAACCAGGTGGTCTTTGTGGCCAAGGGTTCATTAAGTGCCACATCAAAGCGCCAGAAAATGTTGCATGTGCTTTCAGTCCTAATCGACGACTTGCAGAACCACCATTTTTTACCTGACGAATAGCCCATTCGGATCTTGCTTGGCTATTTCCATGTACTTCTTTGGGCGCAAATGCATCAAACAATACATCATAAGCTGGATGAACAGCTACAAGTTGCCCTTGCAGATGAGTACTCAATTCAGAAATTTCTAGTCCAAAACTTCTGACTTTACCATTGAGTTCATCGCAATAATCTTGGCTTTGAGCGGCTAGATCCAAATTGATAAGTCTGCTTTCCCATGTGGGGATTTGAATACCTTTATAACCTAAGTCAGCTACCCATTGGCAGATATTCTCCAAAGAATTGAATGGTGCTTCGTCTCCCATAAATTGTGCTAAAAAAATAGCAGGGCCTTTTATTGTTTTCATCTGTTTATTTTTATTTGTTTTTAATGGCTAGTGCTCTGTCCAGATAAAGAACTTAATTAAATGTGGTTCTTTTTCCGAATATCTGCGTTAAAAATACTCGTCGTAGCTACGGCTATGACTGTGTTTTTTGCCTTGATCTTCAAAAAAATAACTCACATTTTAATTTAACTTATTATCTGGACAGAGCACTAGTTGGAATCTTTGATAAAAAAAATCATTGAGGTTTGTACCCACCTGAACACTTTAGTCGAGCAGGTAAAATAAACCATGATTATTTTATATAGATTTCATGCTTTTAAATTAATATTAATTAAAGTCGATCCATTTAGTGTCACTTCTACCGGATTCAATTACCTTATAAATAAATTCCATACCCCTAACTCCGTCATCGACAGTGGGAAAATCCAAATAATGGGTTTCAGGCTTCTCACCTTTCATTTCGGCTTGAATACATTTTGCTACATTCCTATAAATATTGGCGAAAGCTTCCAAATATCCTTCAGGGTGACCCGCCGGAATGCGAGTGTGAAAAGCTGCACTCTCTCCCACCCCATGTGATCCAGTTCGATAAATCTGTGTGGGTTGGTCAGAGGGACGATGAAGAAGTGTATTGGGTTCCATTTGTGACCAATCCAAACCACCCTTTTCCCCATATATACGTATTCTAAGATTGTTTTCTTCACCTGCGCATATTTGAGAGGCGTGCATCAAACCCCGCGCACCATTAGGGAATCTAAACAAAACATTCACATCATCATCTAAGAGTCTTCCTTGTACCAATGTACTCACATCGGCACATAAAGAAGATACTTTCATTCCCAAAATATATTCCATCAAATTAACGGCGTGTGTCCCAATATCACCCATAGACCCTGCAATACCAGATTGTTTAGGATCTGTTCGCCAGGCAGCTTGTTTTTGATGGGAAGCTTCTAAAAATGATGACAGCCAGCCTTGTGGATATTCAACAATCACTTTGCGAATAGTGCCTAATATTCCAGATTGAACCATTGTTTTCGCCTGTTTTACCATGGGATACCCAGTATAATTATGGGTCAGCGCAAAAATAGTTGAAGACTTGTTAACTATCTCTCGGAGTTGGTAGGCTTCGTCGAGGTCAAAAGTTAAAGGCTTGTCGCAAATGACATGAAAACCATATTCTAACGCCATTTTTGAAGGACCAAAATGCGCATTGTTGGGTGTGACTATTGAAACTAAATCTATTCTTTTTTCTTTGGGCAATTGACTTTCTTTTTTAATCATCTCTTCATAGGACGAATAAAGTCTATCTGAATCTATATATAATTCCTCGCCTGCTTGTTGGGTCTTTTCAAAATCTCTACTAAAAACACCCGCCACTAAATCAATCTGACCATCTAATGCCGCTGCCATTCTATGAACTGCACCGATGAAAGCTCCAGGGCCTCCACCTATCATACCCATTCTTACCTTTCTACTCATTGGATTTTATTTTCAAAAGGCAAAAATAATAATATAATTCAATAATATACTAAATATTGGAAAAATAAGTAAATTAGTCTAAAATCTCAATCTTTAGATAAAAGTAAAGTCTATGTTTTGGTGATCCTACAAGAAAATTTTTTATTCAGGCCATTATCAATAAATACTTTGAAAAATCACCCGGGATAAGATATTTACCAACTTTTTCTGAAATAACATCATTTGAAACCTACTTTTCAATAATGCGATGTAGGAGATAGATGTGACCCACAAAAAATTACTTAAAACTTAAACTTAAATTGTCAGCTAATTGGATCATTTGTGGTATCTTGTCCAGAGTATGTATTTGTTTTGTGGCCTGAATGTCATATAAGGTTTGGGCGTTAAAAAACTTTTTCATGTCGATGAATACATCAACAATCGTTTCTTTTCCTTCTTCAACTCTTATGGTTTTGTTTAATTTTATTTCTCTGAAGCTTTCGTCCGCCCCTAAGTGTAAAGCAAAATCTTCTAATTTTCCATCGCCAAAATCTAT
>CAZBCV010000244.1:0-3387 GCA_964490495.1 uncultured Aureispira sp.
GTATATATCGGATGATTGGGAAGTATTTTGTTTTGATACAGATAAAAAATAATACGGTATCCACGGTATTCTAATTCATCAATAATCAAAACCTTTTATACTCAAAGAGGGATGTCATTTGCATGCACCCCTCTTTTTGTATTTTCTTTTGTATTTTTTAATACGCTAAACTTACTACTAAGTCAAAATCGTCATTAATCATTTTGTCGCCAAGATCTTGGAAAAAATTACCTGATCGGTATTTTATGTCGTATTTTGTTCTGTCTACTTTTATTGTAGCAGTTGCTATATTACCAGCTATTTTTGCATCAAATTTAACTGGTTGTTTGATTCCTTTTATTGTCAAGTCACCATCAACGATATAGTCACCTGCCATCGCTTTTGCAGTTACTTTAGTGATTGTCAAAGTTGCTTCAGCAAATTTGTCAGTAGAAAAGAAATCATCACTTTTTAAGTGACCTTCTAGTTTGTCTTTGCCACCACCTTGTAAGTCTAAAACTGATAAGCTTGTCATATCTACCACAAAGCTTCCGCCTACTAATTTGTTGCCATCTACTTCGATAGTACCACTTTTAACTTTTACTTCTCCGTTGTGTTTTCCAGTTACTTTAGCCGCTACCCACTCAATTTTTGAGGCTGCTACGTCAACTTTTTTCTTGATAGGTTTGATAGGTGCTGCAATCAAAAAAGATGCAATTAACATTAATAAAGAAGAACTTAATAATTTCATGTTTTATAATTTTGTTTTAAAATAATTAATACCCAAAGATGACGAAATTTGTTGTAACAAGTATTAATCTCTAATCCCGTTTAATAAAAAATTAACAACGATTGTTCAAATATAAGACTAATTTTAACAAATTACCTTTAAATTAAATATTTTGAATGTTGTTTATAAGTACTTTTGTACTTTTTAAATAAGAAATTTGGTATGAAGATAATATTTATGGGAACTCCTGATTTTGCGGTTGCTTCGCTTAAGAAATTAATTGAAGCAGGCGAGCAAGTGGTAGCTGTTGTAACAGCATCTGATAAACTTGGTGGTAGGGGAGGGAAGCAATTGCTGGAGTCACCTGTTAAGAAGTATGCTTTATCGCAAAATATTCCAATCCTTCAGCCCGAAAAGATGAAGAGTAAGGTTTTTTTAAATGAATTGGCAGCGTTTAAAGCAGATGTTCAGATTGTGGTGGCTTTTAGAATGTTGCCTGAAGTGGTGTGGAATATGCCACCTCTTGGGACTTTCAATTTGCACGGTTCTTTACTACCAAAATATCGTGGTGCAGCTCCTATCAACTGGGCAATAATAAGAGGAGAAAGAGAAACGGGTGTTACTTCGTTCAAATTAAAACATGAAATTGATACGGGTGATATCGTTTTGCAGGAGTCTCTAGCAATTGAACCTGATGACACAGCTGGTACTTTGCATGATAAGATGATGGAACTAGGGGCAAATGTTGTCTTAAATACGATTGAAAAATTAAAATCGAATCAAATTCAATTTATTCCACAAAGTGATGAAGAGGCGACATCTGCACCTAAAATATTTCACGAGAATTTATTAATTGATTTTTCTCAAGAAGTAAATACAGTTTACAACTTTATAAGAGGTATGAGCCCATATCCTGGTGCATATTTTATATTTGAAGGGTTAGAAACGAAGATTATTTCGTGTAAACCTCACTTAAGTCATCACAATTCAAAACCCGGAGATGTTTTGATAAATAAAAAGCAATTTCATGTCTTTTGTATTGATGGTTATATCGCAATCGAAGAATTAAAAATGGAAGGGAAAAGACAAATGATGGTTCAAGATTTTTTGAATGGGTGGAAAATGTAAATGAATTGCTGATACCTTAATAAATATCTTTAGAATGGATGTATCCAAGAAGCTAATTGTATTGTTTTTTATTGTTTTTTTCCTTAATGGATTAGAAAATATTAATCTTCCGCCTTTGGATGGTCATGCTTGGCGTCAAACCTTGACTATTACCATGGCAAAGGGTCTTGAAATGGGTAAACATTGGTCTGAGCCATATACCATAATTGGTGAAACTACGGAGATTTTAGGGGCTGAATTTCCTGTTTTTCATGGTGTTATTGCCTTGTTTTATCAATTATTTGGTTTTCAAGATTGGTATGGGAGGCTGCTCAATTGGATAGTGACAATCATCGGATTATGGTATTTTAGGAAAATTATTACACTTTATTTTAGTGAAAAAACGGCTAATCTTTTTACCATTTTTATGTCTTCTAGTATTATTTTTGAATTTGCAAGAAAGACAATGCCTGATACATTTGCTATGTCGTTGGGAATAATTGGGTCATATTACGCTATTGAATACCTTAAGCAAAATAAAATAAAGCATCTCGTACTAGGTATTGTGCTGTTGTTATTATGTGGATTGGCAAAGCTACCATATTTACTCATGTGGACTTTGATAGGACTTGAAGTATTCAAAATCAAAAAATTGGAAAAGCCCTTTTTTATTCTTTCAAGCTTATTATTGGTCAATTTTGTAATCATTGTATATTGGTATTTTGTATGGGTACCATATTTAGTAGATGATGGTGCATTAAAATTGTTTTGGAACTTCCCAATCGCTGAAGGTTTACACCATTTAGAGAATCTAAAATTCCAAGCTGTTGAAAACACATTTAAAAGTCCTTTCCACAATATTCCTCTGACCTTTTTAGCATTAACAGGATTAGGTTTCATTTTTACAAACAAGAAGCATATCAGTTTGTGGTCAATGGTTTACCTCATTTTTACGATCTTATTGATCATCAAATCGGGTACGGTATATCCTGGACATGATTACTATGTGATTCCATTAGTTCCCATATTTTGTTTAGGATTAGCGCTATTGCTAGAAAAAATCCCTGATAAGTTTTATCTACCTTATATACTTGCATTTATCTTTTCGCTACCAGGGCATATTTATAATAAAAAAGTATCATTTTCTGACAATGAAAGTAAATATTTAGTTCAATTAAAACCATTTTTAAAACCATACGTGAAACAGGATACAAAACTATTAGTAAATGGTGGTGCCCTCAATCCCATAATGATGTATTGGAGCGGTCAAAAGGGCGTAACATGGAAATATGAAGATTTTAAAAAGTTGGATTGGGTTCTTGATTTGAAAAATAAGGGCATGATTGATTTTGTGGTTCAAGACAAAACACTGGAGAAAGAAAAACTTAATCTGCCAATTTTAGCTGAAAGTGAGTATTTTATCTTATACGAAACTGCTAAGAAATAAGTGCTTTGTACAAATTTTAAAAACAAATACCTATATTATTTTTATAAAAAGTAAACCTCCTTTTAGATTCTTAAGCTCAAATTCAAAACATTGATTTGATTGTTCCAAAATAATATATTTACAT
>CAZBCV010000245.1:0-3075 GCA_964490495.1 uncultured Aureispira sp.
GAATCTTTGAGTCTCCAGCCTGTGAATGTTTGAGTTTGATCAGCTCCACCGTTGGCAGCTATACCCATATAAGAGCCTTGTCCATACCAATTGAATTTGCCGCCTAAGTATGTCAATTTGAATTTTCCACCCCAATTATCACTACTTTTGATTTTGTCTTCTACTACATCTCCTTGTTCATTGATACCCTGAAAAGCACTTCCATTAAGAGGGTTTCCAGCCCAAATACCTCCTACAATAATACCCAACTTACCAAATTTTCTTTCCAAAGCTAAAGTAGCACGTTCGGTAGCCCAAGGCGGAATTACACCAGAACGCAATTGATTAGGGTTCAAAAGGCGTCGACCAGTTTGATCAAATGAAATTCTTGTGTCAAAGTCTCTGTGATAGATACCTGTAACATCCCATTTTTTAATATTGCGTTTATATTTTAATAAAGCTGTTGGATTAGCGCCCCACCAAAGTTGAGGTCCAGCTGCCAATTTTAAACCACTCAAAGCCCCTTTAGCATCCACTTCAAGTCCCATTATCTCACCATTGTAAATATCTAAGTTAGGACCATAATTGGCTTCAGGATATAATCCGAACACATCACCTTCGTAGCCCCAATGGTAATGGCCTGTTCTATAAAAGCCTCTTACATCCGCAGCTTTGGCATTCCATTCAAATTCGGCCTGATAAATACGTAATCTCTGAAAATCATTGACAACTACGTCTGTTTGATTGCCACCATTGACACCTACAAAAGTCGAACGCCTACCCACATTTTCATAAAATATTTCATCAATAGGATTGTCAGCAACATTTCCTAGCATATTAAAGACAACTTCAGCTCTAACGTTAGCGGCAGGGTTGCCTTCAATACCAATAAAATATGATTCCATTCTATCAAAACCCAATTGATTTGGATAGTTATTGTTTGTAGGATTCGCCGTTTCGGGAGTAGTAATTAAAGTGCCTCCTGTATTGAAGGTGGTAAATTGAGCGGACAATCTACTGAAACGAATTTTTTCACTAGACTTCCCTTGCAACGCAGCTTTGTCAGCTCTCGCTCGTAATGTAGCATCCACCAAATTAATATTTTTGAAATGATTATTTATATCTGATAGGGTTTTATTACCCACAAATGGGTCAAATTGATGGACTTCTTGTAAAGCATAGTATGCAGCGCGCGGATAAAGTGTATAATTCCCCTGAGCATTTGTTGTACTTTTTGCACAAATACCAAACCATTCTTCATTCATGTTATTTTGGCCTTCCACATAGTCAAATTGGTATCCACCGTTTGACCATGAAGCATTTGTGTCGTGGATATCTAAATTTTTGGTTTGACCAAATTTCCACCAACCATCACTAAATTGGAATGTATAGCCCCCAAGAGAATTTCCTGCTTTACCAAAGCCAGCGGCGTTTTCATAGATTTCTTGCCAATTATTTTTAAGATAAAAAGCCTGAGCATTCTGGTCTTCATCAAGTGTAAGAGCATTAAAGGCATCTGACCCAAACTCAGTAAGTAATACCGGCTTTCCGTACTCCTTTTTAACTCTATCAAACAAATCTCCGAAAGACATTCCTCTATACACGTTAATTCCATATATATCAACATCCGGACATTCTTTAGCTACTATGTCCAAAAATAATAGGTCTCCGTTACAAATAGCTATAGGTTTGGAAGAGTTAATTTTTTTCATCTCTTTAGCAGCTTCATTCATCAGATTATACATAGGAGTACCTCTCGATTCACCAATATATCTTTTTTGAGCTTCATCATCTGGAAAGTCTTCAGTTTCTGCCCCTGCCCAAAATAAACCATAATTGTTTTCATTACCGAAAAGGTACAATAAGATACCTCTTGTGTTTTTATAAGTTTCACCTATCGCTTTTACCTCAGATAAAAGCATTTTTCGTGTTTTTGGGTCTGAGTAATTTGTAACAGGAGTCCAAACCCCATCAATCGTTAATCCATAGCGCCCAAATGAATGATTGAGCATTGTGAAAATTCCAAATTTATCATAAATATACTCCACCCATTTGGGAGGAATACCAGAGTAAACACGGATAGAATTTACACCCATATTCTGTAAAAGGCCCATTTCATCATCTAAGCCTCTTTGGATAACATTATCAGGTTGCGACCAAAAGCTGTAAGAATAATTTGTTCCAATAGGGAAGTAGTCCCAATTCATACCATTGATAATCATCGGTTTTCCATCTACTGTCATTCTCACACCGTCATCATCATATTTGATTTTTACGTTATTGGTTTGACTGAAATTGCTGCTGTAAAAAAATACAAACAACAGGGTTAGTATCCCCACATGGAATTTGAGTGCCATACTATTAAAAGGTTTTATTTGTTAGGTAATGTTTAAAAAACACTGCAATAATAAAATATTTAAATCAAATAGTGATATATACATTTTATATACATTGTAGTTATATAAAATATTGTAATACGTTATTTTTTTATTAACAATACATTGTGTATTATTTAATAATTCTTAAACATTAAAAAAGATTCCAAAAAAAATATAATTCATATTTTGGTCACACATGATTTTAAATAAAAATTTTGTTTATTTGATATAGATGTAGTTTTGATGTAGTTATAAATTTTTTAATGATGATGATAAGTTTTTAAATTTGTGCCTTAATTAACAAATTTTTTTGCTATTTCTATTTTTGTGACGAAAAAGCAGCTCATTCACCTTAACCAAAACACACATGATTCATTTCAATTCAAAGCTAAGTTTTCTATTACTATCTTTGTTGTTCTTGTTTTCAGAAATTTTTTCACAAAGAACAATTACATTGACCAATACTATCCAAAATGGAATAATAGGATTAGATAGAAAAGATTTTGGTGGGCCACATAGTCAAGGTTATCATCATGATTTTGACTTAGGTTCATCGGTCAATTCATGTGAAAAAATTGTAAGTATTAATGTAAATGTTTCTGCCACTGTAAATACAACACCGAGTTTACCTGCAATTATAGGATGCAATATTGGCCCGGTTTATTTCAATATCTATTATGGATGTAACGCATATTCTGGTGCAGGGACTTGTGCTACT
>CAZBCV010000245.1:3085-3377 GCA_964490495.1 uncultured Aureispira sp.
TGAAAAAATTGTAAGTATTAATGTAAATGTTTCTGCCACTGTAAATACAACACCTTCTCGACCCGCAGGTTGTAATATCGGTCCAGTGTTTTTTAATATTTATTATGGTTGTAACGCATATTCTGGTGCAGGGACTTGTGCCACTTCTAACCCACCTTTAATCGCAGAACCCAATCGTCCTCTTGGTAACTCTTCAATTAACCAAACTTTTTCTTGCAATAATTATAATTTTGAATTTAATGAAAACTTCAGTGTTGATGTTGTTCCAGTATCTACTGATAACTGTCATCCC
>CAZBCV010000246.1:0-3355 GCA_964490495.1 uncultured Aureispira sp.
TCAAAGACAGGACAACATATGGCCTGATACCAATTTTATTGACATTCCTATTGATAGTTTTTTGTCATTGCGCAGAAATAGAATAGCTAATAACATCAAACCCCGTGATGGCATCTTAGCAATGGAACTTAATCCTGGAAGGGGAGATACAATAAGAATGGTTGGGAATCCTTCTTTGGGAGCTGTTAAAGTTATACAGATAAGCGTAAAAAACAGATTGACCGAGGTACCAGTAGCAGGAGAAGTATGGGTCAATGAACTTCGAGGCGTAGGATACAACGAAGATATGGCTTTTGCAGCTGAAAGTAAAATCCAAATTCAGTTATCGGATTTGGGGGAGATCAATGTGTCTGGAGGATATCGGAGCAATGGATTTGGAAGGATCGACCAACGACTCCATGATCGATCGAGGGAAGAAGTGTTAAAATATGACGCCTCAGTGAATATAGATGCTGGAAAAATTCTTCCTCCTGCATTAAAGATTACAGCGCCAGTATATGCTCAATACCAAAAAGAATTTATCACTCCTCAGTTTGACCCTATCGATCAAGATATTAAGGTGCGTGATAAACTCAGTTTGATAGACGACCCTGCCGTCAGAGACAGTATAAGAGAAGTGGCGAGAGAAGAGATAACCATAAAAACATTCAATGTCACAAATTTTAAAGTCAATGCAGGAAAGCCAGGTTTACCATGGTCTCCTTCCAATTTTGGATTGACATATTCTTACTCAGAAATGAGTAGATCTGACTTCTTACTCAAAGAAGACAGACTAGAAAATAGAGTTATGGGATTTGACTATAACTACACTAAAAAATTAAAACCCATAGAGCCGTTTAAGTTCATAAAACCTAAAGCATTAAAATTAATTTCTGACTTCAACTTTAATCCTTTGCCAAATAATTTTGCTTTTAGTAGCCGAATGATAGATGTCAATGGTCGCAGAGTGTTTAGACAGCCCACAGAACTGGCCTATGGATTTGACGAAAAAAGATTTACCTGGAATAGGGATTATGTTTTGGATTGGGATTTGGCCAAATCTATCCGTATTGGTTTTAGGGCCAATGCGTCCTCTATTGTGGATCAACTTTATCAATCAGGCATAGCAGAAACACTAGAAGACAGACAGTGGTTTGATCAATTTGGGGAAAACAGGACACAAGATGTGCTTAACAATATAGACGAACCTCGTGAATTTTTTAATGATAATTTTAGAAGATTGGGGCGTTCTAAAGCCTATCAACATTCATTTAACGTCAATTATAAATTGCCTTTCCGCAGTATTCCCATTTTGGATTGGATAGATGCTGCGGTAGATTATAGATCTCAATATAGTTTTGATGGCGGTAGTCTAATAGAGATAGATGATAGCAGCAATTTGTTAGGTAACACAATAAGGAACAATCAGAACGGAAGTATGAATGTGACGCTTAATTTTTCTAAACTCTATGGCAAATCTGGATATCTTAAATCTATAGAAACAGGAAAGGCCCAACGCAAGAAGACTAGTCCGGCTGATAGACGAAAGATTATATCTAAAGATGAAAAAAATGACATGATGTTGGATAGACTAGAAACTATTGATGGAAAAGAGGCTAAAAATGAGAAAAATGAGAAAAAGAAAGACCAACCTAAACCACCTTCAATGATGGAAAGAGCTTTATTGAGACCCTTGATGTTGGTGAGATCTATCAAAGTCAACTATAGAGAAGAAAACTCTACAGTCTTACCAGGGTTTATGCCACAATCCAATCTTCTAGGTTTGAGTGAAGGCTTTCAGGCTCCAGGATGGGCATTTGTAGCGGGTATTCAGCCTCGCCTTATAGGAGAGGACAACTATTTATTATCTAATCAAGAATGGTTCAACCCAAGTAATCGATTCAATGATAGAACATCACAGAGCAAAAGACAAACGTTTGACTCTAAATTTTTGATTGAACCTTTCAAAGATTTTAGTATAGATGTCAGTTTCCGACGTAATTTTCAAGAGACATCCACACAAGTATTTAGAAAGACAAACAAAACAGGGGATGAATTTCAACAGTTGGCACTTTTTGATGTAGGTTCTTTTGATGCGTCATTTTTTGCTATGAATACCTTGTTTAAAGACCCGGCACAATTATATGAAACATTCAAAAGCAATAGAAATGTAATCTCACGAAGGTTAGACAATGTGCCTAGTCCAGGTTTACATCCGAGAGACCCAAGTTTCCCAGGTGGATATGGTCCAACACACAACAGTGTGATAGTACCTGCATTTATGGCCACATATACCAACACTAGTCCTTTTACAATAGGACTGGATCAAAGATCTATATTTAGCAATAGGTTTTATATTCCTGCGCCCAATTGGCAACTTAATTACAATGGATTGGCTAAATTGAAATATTTTAAAGATATTTTCAGTAACGTGACCATAAAACATGGATATCAATCCAACATAAGGGTCAATAATTTCCAAACTCAGCCTTTGTTTAATGCTAATGAACCTTTCAGGGATTTATCGCCCAACGACAACTATTATTCACGTTTTGAATTAGATGCCATCACCATATCTGAGCAGTTTGTTCCAGTCATTGGTATAAGTATAAAAACCGTGAAAGATTTAAAAATTGATTTGGACTATAAAAGCACAAGAACATTGGCTTTAGGGCCAACCCAACTTAGGGAAAACATAGGTAAAGAATTAAGTATTGGGGGTGGATATGTAGTTAAATACAAGAAAGCACCTAAAAAACTCAAGAAAGGTAAGAAAAAAGTAGATGGAGCGCCGGAAGATGATGACAAAAGCAGTTTAGGGTCAAAATTGTTGAAAGGAAACAAATCATCTACCTCTGATGTCAAGGAGGTGAGAATTAACTTTACTTATGCGATGCGAGATGATGTCTCACAGATATATGATTTATTGACAGAGATAGATTCTCAGGCGGACAGAGGACAAAGGACGATTATATTCAAACCATTTGTTGAGTATGACGTCAATTCCAATCTGACGATGAGGTTTTATTTTGATTATTCTCGGACAATCCCAAAAACAACATTGTCTTTTCCCACTACTTTGATAAGGTCGGGTTTAACTTTGAGGTTTAACATAAATTAGAAAATCTAAAGTTGATTGAACATAAAAAAAAGGTCTTGTAAGTTTGTTTTACAAGACCTTTTCTATAATACATTCTTTGGATTTTGATTTTAAATATAAAAGCTTATAGAGGTTTAAAATGGTCTCACATTAAGATTTTCACCTCTTTTTATAGTAGCATCACCATGATATTTAAGCAGCCTCATTCACAAAAGAGCTTGTTTTATTGTCCAATAATTTTACAAACACTTGCGGTAAAATAGCATCAAAAAAAAG
>CAZBCV010000247.1:0-3343 GCA_964490495.1 uncultured Aureispira sp.
TGGCCAATGTTGGAAATGCAGGGAGTGTTCTCGTCTCTCATATTTTTTCTGCTTCTTTGGATATTGTACCTCGCGAAAGGTAGAACAAATTAACTCAAATCAAATAAATTCTTTACACCTAAGGTACGCTCTACTTTGAAACCTTCGGCATATTCTACACCAATATCACGGGCGAATGTCCTATTTTTGGCTTTTATAAAATCTAAAAATGCTTGGGAAGAAATAGGTGTTTCTGGTTCGGACGACTGAGGGTCATAAAATTGTGTCTTATAAGCTAAAATACTTTCAATTTTTTTATCCATATAGGGCGTAATGTCCACAACAAAATCAGGATTTAAATTTCGGTCTTGAATATAGTGATAAACAGCTTGAGGTCTGAAAGATTTTTGAAAGACATTACTATAATTTAATGTTTCAATTTTGGGCAAACCTGCATAAAAACAAGCATCACTTACTAATTTTGAGGCTCTTCCATGATCAGGGTGTCTATCGTGAGGCGCATTGGCCAAAACGATTTTAGGCGTAAAATGACGAATAACTTGAATAAGTTTAAGTAAGTTTTTTTCGTTATGCTCAAAAAAACCATCGCGCATCCCCAAATTTACTCTGTGTTCTATTCCTAAAATTTGTCGTGCGGTGTCGGCTTCTGTAAGTCTTATAGGGCCACTTCCTCGTGTACCCAATTCACCATGAGTCATATCACACAAAGCGATGGTGTATCCCAAATCAATATGTTTGAGTAGAGTACCAGATGCACACAATTCTACATCATCAGGATGGACACCAATTGCCAAAATATCTACCATAAAATATAAAATTAATACCTAATAAAAGAAGTTCTTTACCATCTTATTAATGCGCTTCCCCACGTAAACCCGCTGCCAAATGCAGCCAAACACACTAAATCCCCTTCTTTTACTTTACCTTGTTCCCATGCTTCGCTTAGAGCTATGGGTATAGAAGCGGCAGTGGTGTTTCCATATTTTTGAATGTTATTTATCACCTTTTCGTCAGGAAGTCTCAACATTTTTTGTACAAATTGGCTGATGCGCAAATTGGCTTGATGTGGAACAAAAATATCAATGTCTTGAGGCGTTAATCCCGTTTTTTCAAGGGCTTCTTTGATCACTTCTGGAAACTTTACAACGGCTGTTTTAAAAACCAATTGACCATTCATGTTAGGAAAAAGAAGACCTTCGTCCACCATTTTTTTAGTTACAAACACACCACCCAAAGTTTCGGGATCAGGATATCCGAAAGCCTCGGTGCCTAAATGATAGCCGCCATGCGCACCAGGATTTATCATTGCCAATTCTTCGGCATGGGTACCATTGGAATGGAGACATGTTGTCAAAACTCCTTGATTTTCTTTCTCTGTGGGTTGAAGCACCACAGCACCAGCACCATCACCAAAAATAACTGTTACATTGCGTCCTTCAGTAGAAAAATCCAATCCCATTGAATGCATTTCTGCACCTATCAGCAAAATGTTTTTATACATTCCTGTCTTTATAAACTGGTCGGCTATAGAAAGACCATATACGAAGCCAGAACATTGGTTGCGAATATCCAAAGCTGGAGCTTCCATATCAGTAATGCCCAATTCTCTTTGGACCAATACACCACATCCAGGAAAGTAATAATCAGGGCTCAAAGTAGCAAAAATAATAAAGTCGATATCCGAAGCCGTAATTCCAGCTCTTTCAATGGCAATGCGCGCTGCACATGCGCCTAAACTACTTGTGGATTCTTTGTGTTTTACAGCGTACCTCCGCTCTTCGATGCCTGTTCTTTCTATTATCCATTCATTGGATGTATCCATATGTTGTGCTAAGGCATCATTAGTAATCACTTTTTCTGGTACATAATGACCTATACCAGCTATTTTGGTTTTTATACTCATTGGTTTAGATTTCTACTATAAATATCTTTTGTTAAGAAATTGTTCACATTATAACTTATCAATACTCAGAAAAAAATAAAACTACTCGTTTTCCGTTTATAAATCTGAAATTAGGTTCAACCCACATTACTCAGTTTTAGCTCATAATCTAGCCTTGATTCCAATCTTCCAAAAACGGCAACTTTTTTCGATATTCTAATAATTCTTCATCACTGAGAGTTACCTTAAGATAAGATTCTCCTTCTTCACATTTTCCCATAATCTCTCCAGCATAATTATAAATGCAGGATTCTCCACAAAAAGAAAGGCCATTTGTGTCCTTTCCAAAGCGATTGACACCCAGTACATAACATTGATGTTCTATAGCCCTGGCGTTAAGTAAGGTTTTCCAATGAGTTATTCGAGTTTGTGGCCATTGAGCAGAATAAACCAGGAGATGCGGATGTGGTTCACATATGACAGCATGTGGAAACCTCAAATCATAGCATATCAGTGGCTGAATACTCCATTGTTTCAAAATAAAACTTTTGAGTTGAGTGCCCGGAATATAGTTTTCTTTTTCTCCTCCTAACCCAAAAAGATAGTTTTTATCATAAATGTGTTTTGCACCGCTAGAATTAAACAAAAACATGCTGTTATACCATAGACCATTGAGAAAGTATGGAATACTGCCCATGATGGAAATTTCATATTTTTGACATACCTCTCTTAAATAAGTAAACGTGATATTCTGATGATTTTCATGAAGGAGATGTGTATCTACTACATAACCGACATTAAACATTTCGGGTAAAAATAAGATATCAAAATCTCCATTGAGTTGTTTTACTACATTATTGATTTTTTCCAAATTTTGATGGATATCCAATTCAATGGTATTCATTTGGTAAAGAACAATATGTAGTTTATTATTTACCTTTTCTTGAACCATGGAATGGATTCGCTGCTTTGCGCTTTTACTTTTTTTGATACCCTTTGTAATGTTGAAGATTTTTTGTCTGGTTCAGCTTCTGTCACGACTATTTTCCTTTCAAGAAAAACCTGACCATGAAGAGATGCAATGGCTTTTAATGCCTCTTTATCATTAACCATTTTTACGAAGCCAAAACCCTTGTTTTGACGTGTGGTTTTATTGATGACAATCTTCACAGATTCTACAGTACCAAATTGTGAAAAAATCTCAATCAAATCTTTTTCCTTCCATTTAAAAGGAATACTCCCAACAAAAATATCCATTAAAATTAAATTTGAGAGCAAAGATATTGAAAAATATATTGTTTTTCTTTGAATTACTAAAAAAATATTCAATCACTAAGACGAGAATGATAAAAATGATAAGATTTGGCATCTTACTTGTCCCAGTGGACCTAGTGCTCTGACTAGATAAAGAACTAATTTAAGTTGAGAGCTATTTTTGAATATATCAAGGCGAAAAACATG
>CAZBCV010000248.1:0-3336 GCA_964490495.1 uncultured Aureispira sp.
TCTCATCTCCAAGGTCAATGAATCTATTAAACTCATAGAAGATAGCGACCAAGTAGCAGAATGGTACAAAACACTTTGGTTCGTAGCGCAAAAACAGGGTATCCATCCACTCATCATAGGATGTGTGAGTCGGTTACTGTTGGATGCTGGCCAATTTACTGAAGAAGAAGCGGAGACGAGCATGTCTTTGGCTCTTTCTACGGCCAATCCACCCCTAGATGTAGCGTATTGGCTGGAAGGCTTTTTAAGCGGTAGTGGTGTGATTCTTCTGTATGATACCCGATTATGGAATTTATTATACAAATGGGTAGATAGTTTGGATGCCGAAAACTTTCAAGAACAATTGCCGTTTTTGCGAAGATCTTTCTCTAAGTTTGAATACAGAGACCGAAGGCAAATAGGCGAAAAAGCAAAAATTGGTATCATTCACACTCCACAACAAAACACAGACATTTCAGCAGAGAATTTTGATCATCAGAGAGCCAAAAAGGTATTTCCTGTATTAAGATTATTGATGAATCATAATCCAATGTCACTATTATAAAAACAAAGAAAAATGGAAACCACAACCAACGAAGAAACATTAAAAAAATGGCGGCTCATCCTTGGTGGAGATGAAGCAGATGGAACAGGTATTAAACTTTCAGGACAAGATGAATCTATAGATCAATCACTAACAGCACTGTATGAGTTTGAGCGTAAAAATGCGTTTGATTATGGTGAGAAAAAAGGGAAAGGAGGAGGACAAGCTTCCAGTCCGGGTGTCGCACGATGGTTGGGAGATATCCGCAAGTTTTTTCCCGAATCCGTGGTGCAGGTGCTCCAAAAAGACGCTATGAAGCAACCTGCCTTGCAACAAAAACTCATGCTCGAACCCGAAATATTAGAACAAACAACGCCCGATATTCACGTCGTCGCCACATTGATGGCCTTGGGAGAATTGATACCCGAAAAAACCAAAAGTACAGCCCGAATAGTAGTCCAAAAAGTAGTGGATGAACTTATGCAAAAACTCGAACAACGTACCATCTCTGCCATCCGCGGTGCCATCAATAAATCATCCCAAAAACGCAATCCTAAATACAATGAGATAGATTGGAACACTACCATCAAAAAAAATTTAAAACACTATCAGCCCGATTATAAAACTATAATACCTGAAACACGTATAGGTTATGGGCGTAAATCCAAAGCATCGCTCAAAGACATCGTTATTTGTATTGATCAGAGCGGATCTATGGGTACTTCGATTATTTATTCAGGGATATTCGGCGCCGTGATGGCCTCCATTCCTTCAGTTAAAACAAAGATGATTGTCTTTGACACCCAAGTTGCCGACTTAACAGAAGACCTTAAAGACCCTGTGGATATTTTGTTTGGTGTACAGTTAGGTGGCGGTACTGATATTAATTTGGCATTGTCCTTTTGCCAGGAAGTCATCACCAAACCTGATGATACCATTCTAATACTTATCACAGACCTATACGAAGGCGGCAATGTTAATGAAATGCATGTAAGAATGAAAAAAATAGTAGAGTCAGGCGTTCAAGCCATCTGTCTTTTAGCGCTCAATGATGATGGAAGTCCGTCTTACGACCACGAAAATGCAGCCAAGTTCAGTGCGGAAGGTGTGCCTGTGTTTGCTTGCACACCTGATATGTTCCCCGATTTGATGGTGGCGGCCATACAAAAGCAAGATTTATTTCTTTGGGCAGGACAAAATGATATTGTGTTGAAAGGTATAGGAAAGCAGGCATAACAAAAGTAAGTTTAGATTAATTTGAATTAAATTTGACAAATAATATAAAAGCATAATCACATAACAAATATATTAACATTTAAACAAAACCACCATGAAAAATTGTTCCCTTTTCCTACCCATTGCCGATGACCAAGTACTTCATGATACTATTATCTCAGCTTTTCCAGATGCTCGAATAGATATCGCTGGAAAACCCAATGACTGGCAAAATATCAGCGTCACTTACAAAAAAGGTTGGTTTGGTAGGTCTATGATTATCATTCATAAACGGTCCATTCAATATCAAGGAGAAGAATTTTCCAATATGATGGGAGGTATGATGAATTTCATCAGTCAAATACCATCAAAAAACGAAAAGATAAAACTCCACCTCCTGACGCAAGTACAAAACATCAAATCATCGCTTGGAATAGTCTCTGATGGTAGTTATGATATGTTTGAGGCAGGCATTTTCACAGTTATTGCCACTTTGGATGGTTTTGCCTTTACGGATGGAAATAAATTTTTGGACGCCCAAAAAAATCTTATTTTAGATACCACAGGCCATTCCACCGTTACTAGTCCATCAATTACTCAAAATAATGATAGCAGGCTGGAGGCAGCAGACCCATCGGGCAATATGCAACTTAAACCTGACCAAATACAACGCAAGGAAAGAAGTATGCAGGTGTTAATTGCCAAAAATATTCCTGTTTTATCGAATTTACCATGCATAGAATCAGAAGAAGAAACAAATATCCAAACAATAGAAGAAATCTGTAAAAGAACGATAGCAGTAACCATTTGTGCCATCAAAGGTGAAGGAGTAGATAATGAAATTGTAAAAAAAGTCATCGATCAGTTTGATGCATCTTCTTTTTTTACACCTCAAGAAGCTATTTTTATAGCAGACCAACAACCTGATGACCAAAAACGAGCCAATTTCACATGGAAATACGAGTGTCTTTGGGTGTTTTTATGGTCACTGGGATATGTCAAAGAACTAGAATTTCCAGATCATATAATTGATGTTCCTCAAGCCGTGAGTTTTATTAGAGACAATGGAAGTTTAGAAAATCTCATAAAAAATGCAAATCTACGACCCAAAAGTTCTATCCTCGATGAAGCCGATCTTATTTATCGTATGAATTGGGCATGTACCAACGCTAGAATTAAAAACCATGCTGCACCAGCTCAACTGAACATAGGAGTAGTTTATGAAAGACATTATGCGCTCAATTGGTTAATCAAATATCAAAATCAGGATTGGGATGCTGTAAGTACGGATACATAAAAACTAAATTTGACTGTAAGGAAAATGAAAAGACAATAATGCAATTTTTGAAACCAAGGACGTAAAAGAGAGCTAGTACACAAACAATATCTAAAAATAGCATACAAAAAAGCCGAGAGAAAGAAAGCCAACCAAAGGAAAGTTTGGTAAAACAAAGCGAAGATATAAGCTAGGAAATATAAAAGCAAAATTAGCTTCAACAAGTGAATCATGGATTTCCAACATTATATTGGTGCTCACTCTAGGGCTCTGACTAGAAAAAGAACTAATTTAAGTTGAGAGCTATTTTTGAATATATCAA
>CAZBCV010000249.1:0-3329 GCA_964490495.1 uncultured Aureispira sp.
TTTTAGAATCTTGTGTCCGTGATGAACTTAATAGCACAGCACTAAGAGCCATGGTCGTCATGGATCCAGTCAAAGTTGTCATAACCAATTATCCTGAAGGTCAAACCGAAATACTCAAAGGCGAAAACAATCCTGAAGACCCAGAAAGCAGCTTTAGAGATATTACTTTTAGTAGAGAGATATTTATAGAGCGCGAAGACTTTATGGAAGATGCTCCAGCCAAATTTTTCAGAATGAAGCCAGGCGGTGATATTCGTCTCAAACATGCTTATATCTTACACTGCACAGATGTCAAAAAAGATGAGGATGGCATCATACAAGAGATATATGTCACCTATTATCCCAATAGTAAATCAGGTGAGGACGTCTCAGGTATCAAACCCAAAGGGACACTCCATTGGGTCAATGCTTCCGATGCGTTCCCCTGCGAAATTAGAGATTATGATCGACTATTTACAGTACCAGACCCAACAGAAGATGATAAAGACTTTTTAGAGTTGTATAACCAAGACTCGTTAAGTCTCAATACAAATGCCTTGATGGAAAGAAGCCTTGCCTCGGCCTCAGTTGGACAACATTATCAGTTTTTTAGAAAAGGGTATTATATGGTAGATCCAGATTCCACTACAGAAAAAACAGTATTTAATTTGACCGTTGGCCTCAAAGATAGTTTTAGTAAGCAAATGCAGAAATAAAATGGAAAAAAGAAAGAGGTTGGGTAAGATTTCCTTACACTCTCTTTCTTTTTCCTTTATGTTCATTGACAAAGGCGTCTATGGCGTCCGTCAACAAATGATAGACACGCTCAAAACCTCCGTCATAGTATGGGTCTGGAACGGCCATATTTTTATCAGGAAACTTATAATTCATTATCAATTTCACTTTTAGTTGTTGCATCTTTGTAGTGCATAGCCGAAGTATATCTTGATAATTTGAACTATCCATAGCTAAAATTACATCATAATTCTCCATATCAGCGGACACAATTTTTCTAGAAGTTTGATGAGAAATATCTATATCTTTAGTTTTACATGTTTGTATGGCTCGCAAATCCGGTGATTCACCTATGTGCCAGCCTGAAGTTCCCGCAGAATCTACCTCCCATGTTAAGTTATATTTTTTTATTCTATCTTCCATAATACCATGAGCCATGGGTGAGCGACATATATTACCGAGACAAACCATTAATATCTTCATAAAATTATAAATGCTATTTTCTTATTCTTCACCAAAAGTATTGGTAATTGAGCGATAATTTTAAATCAACATCAAACATTATCCATTTATTAACGAAAAATAACTTAAATTAAACCAATTTTGCGGCTTAATTCCATAAAATGCCTAATACGGAAATAAAACAATCCTATATTTATATTCATATTGCAGTAATTTTATTTGGTTTCACGGCTATTTTAGGGGGATTGATAGAATTGCCAGCAATAATGATTGTATGGTGGCGCGTTCTTTTGACTTCACTAAGTCTATTGTTTTTCGTCAACTGGGGCAAAAAAGTTCTTACATTACCTAAAGAATTAATATTAAAATACCTGTTTGTCGGGGTTATAATTGGTCTGCATTGGTTGACCTTTTACGGTGCAATCAAGCTGTCCAACGCCTCTATCACGCTCATATGCATGAGTACTACATCATTATTTACAGCCATTTTAGAACCTCTCATCGTACGCACTCCATTTCGAAAACATGAACTTTTGATAGGTCTTTTGATTGTTCCGGCTATGGTACTTATAGTTAGTGATTTGGACACTTCATTTAGCATAGGCGTGGGTGTAGGTATTGTTTCGGCTCTATTGGCCGCTGTCTTTTCTAGTATAAACAAAGTACTTATCAACGAAGCGGACACATATACCATTACTTTTCTTGAATTATCCGGGTCGTGGTTGTTTTTATCTGTACTTCTAATGGTAATAATTCCTTTGGGTGGGTTTGAAGGGCCTTTTCTACCTATGAGTTGGATGGATGTATTGTGGTTATTTATTATGGCCTTGCTTTGTACTACATTAGCACAAATATTGGCCTTGAAAGCCTTAAAACAATTGTCAACTTACGCCACCAACCTCGTTATCAATTTAGAGCCCATCTATGGAATTATACTTGCAGCCCTTATTCTAAATGATCATAAAAATTTAAACGGTACATTTTATTTAGGCGCGGCAATTATTTTAGGTAGTGTAATGTTGTATCCGCGATTGAGTAAAAAGTTTAAGTAAAAAAAAGAGGTAACACCTAAGCATTACCTCAACCCTAACCAAATGAAACCAAATTTCTTACTAAACGTAAGAATGACACAAAGGTACAACACTTTAAACAATCTGACAAGTATTTTTGAGAAAAACATATCATTTATACTATTTATTTGCATATATTTAGATTTTATTTACAGTAAAAATATATAATTGCCAAATATTTTCTTAGTCAAAAAACAACTATTTTGAAATTAAATATATTGTATGACCTCTTTTCCCTAAAATAATTTTATAGTCATACATAATTATCAACAAATATTTTTATAGCTCAAGTTTTGAAATAAAATTATAAAAAAATGAATTAATATGCAAAACTGTTAAAAAAATACTATCAAATTAAACTTATACCTAGTGATACAGTCTAATAAACATAATCGAATAATTTTGAAATCTATAATGCTTACTGATATTGAAATTTTAAATCTCATTTTGTCAAAGGATAAAAAAGAGGTAGGTTATAGATATTTGATAAGAAAATATCAAGAAAAATTGTATTCATTTATAAAAAAAATGAATCTGAATCACGAAGACACCGATGATATTTTACAAAATGTATTTATAAAAATTATCAAAAATGTGGATCGATTTGAGCAAAAGTCGAGTTTGTCAACATGGATATATAAAATCGCTACTAACGAAACACTTAATTTTATTTCTTCTAAAAAGAGAAAAGCGACTTTAGAATGGAATGATGATTTTTCTAAATCCGTCACTGATGGGGTCAATATAGAAGATACAACTCTTTGGCTAAAAGAAGCCATTGACTTGTTGCCCGACAAACAAAAGTTGGTTTTTAATCTGAGATATTATGAAGAAATGCCTTATCACACCATTTCAGAAATCACAGATACATCTGAAGGGGCTTTGAAGGCCTCATATCATCATGCAGTAAAAAAAATTGAAATTTATCTCAAAGGTAAAGTAAATATATAGTGAAACATGGAAGATTTTAAACAAGAATTGAACAGTATTTCCCCTTTTTTGGCATCATGGCCAATTCCCGCAGAAAATGACAAAATACCAGAAGGTTACTTCAATCAGCTGGAAGACATGATTATGAGTCAT
>CAZBCV010000250.1:0-3248 GCA_964490495.1 uncultured Aureispira sp.
TATTTCCAATCTATCTAAACTATATCAGTCTTTTTAGGTTTTTTAATTGTATTTTGATAGTGATTTTACCTATTAATTGTCATAACCATGCGTCCACCTACAAAAGGTTCTTTAAAAACTCAAATATCATACAGTTGGCCAAAGATTAATATCACGCCAGAATGGACATTGTTTCTAGATAGGGATGGTGTCATCAATGAGCGAAAGGTCGATGAATATATTACCCGATGGGACGATTTTCATTTTTTACCAGGAGTATTGGAGGCCCTTTCTATTTTTTCCAATTTGTTTTCAAAAATCTTTATTGTGACCAATCAAGCAGGTATTGAAAAAGGTCTCATGAGCCACGAAGATTTGGAAAGAATTCATCAAAACATGATGGAATACATACTATACCATGGTGGACGAATAGATGAAATTTATTACTGTCCATACAAAGCAGACCTTGATCCATTGTGTAGAAAACCCAATCCCGGCATGGCTTTAGAAGCTCAAAAAGATTTTCCAAAGATTAATTTTTCTAAAAGTATAATGGTCGGAGATTCTGATTCTGATATCGCTTTTGGCAATAATTTGGGTATGAAAACCATATTAGTTGGTGAAAAAGCAGAAAACAACTTTTTGTTGCCCAATAGTATTCCAGATTTTAAGGTGGGTAGTTTGAAAGATGTGGCAGATAGTGTATCGTAAATTGTTTTATAATTTTTTTCTTTCTTCTTTTTGTTAGAACTTTCACCCAGTAGCAAATGATGATGTCATAGCCACCTGTATCATTTTTTTCCTTTTCATTGAGTTTATACACACTATGGCCTATTTTTTTTCCGTCTTCTTTCCACATTTTAATATTTTTAAAATATTCTGATTTTGAGCCTAACCTCGATGCCGCTGGTCTGGTAACGAAAATAGCTTTTTTTTCATGAAAATCTAGACCATTTCTAAGTTCCTCAGACATATATTTATTTAAAAACTCAGCTTCGACAGTTGTCAACTTTGGATTATTATCAAGTCCACATTCTTCGATATTTTGAGCAAAGAAATTGTAATATAATATCATAATGAGGATTATAAAGGATATTTTCATATAATATTGATGTGTTGATACATAACGATTTTGTTTTTTTGTTATTATATTCTGGGTAAGGCTATTATGAATTATCTGATTTTTTGTCAATCATTGGGTCCGCTAAAAAAGTCATTTCTGGGTCAAGATAGAATGTATTAAAGCTTAAATCAGTTTTCTCCTAAACTATTTATATTCCTATTGGTTAATTTTGGCATTGTTAAAGAATATACATTGTTTATATAGATGTACAAAATAAAAGAAATATATTATACCATACAAGGTGAAGGTTTTCATGCGGGAAGATCGGCGGTTTTCTGCCGATTTTCGGGTTGCAACTTATGGTCTGGTAGGGAAGAAGATAGGGATAAGGCTATTTGTAAGTTTTGTGATACAGACTTTTGGGGTATGGATGGCGTCAATGGAGGAAAGTACTCGGCTTATGAATTAACTCAAAAGATAATTTCTTTATGGCCCAATTCTCATGATAAAGTATTTGTAGTTTGCACGGGTGGTGAACCTGCCCTTCAAATAGACGATGAACTCGTCGCCGAAATGCACAATAATAATATAGAAATAGCCATTGAAACTAATGGTACAGTGGCATTGGCTTCAAATATTGATTGGATTTGCGTCAGCCCCAAAGCGAATACAGATATTATCGTCATTCAAGGACATGAGTTAAAATTAGTTTATCCCCAACTAGAAAATTCGCCACAGGATTTTGAAAACCTTGACTTTGATAATTTTTATCTTCAACCATTAGATGATTTAAATCGTGAAAATAACACTCAAGCGTGTGTTAAGTACTGCCTCAATAATCCCAAATGGAAACTCAGTCTTCAAACACATAAGTATTTAGGTATAGACTAATGTCAATCCTCTACATAAAGGCACAACCCCTTCAGATAATGGCCTTCGGGATGATACAATGAGATAGGATGGTCTGCGCCTTGATTCAAATGATGCATAATACGGACTTTTTTGCCAGATTCCAAGCCCGCTGCTACTATTGTGTCTTGAAAGAGCTGCGTGCCCACAACTTGCGAACATGAAAATGTAAAGAGCAATCCGCCAGATTTTACTTTCTTTAAGGCTAAGGCATTGAGTCTTTTGTAAGCTTGCACAGCATTATGGCGTTTGTGCAAACTTTTTGCAAATGCAGGCGGATCAACGATGACTATATCATATTTGTCCACTTCCTCAGACGCCAGATAATGCATAACATTGGCCACATGACTTTTATGGGAACCCTCAAACGAGATTAATCCTATATTTTTTTCTACAACATCTATGGCCTTAGCCGATATATCTACGGAATCCACACATTTGGCCCC
Organism: uncultured Aureispira sp.; assembly: GCA_964490495.1. GTDB lineage: Bacteria > Bacteroidota > Bacteroidia > Chitinophagales > Saprospiraceae > OLB9. The sequence goes on from CAZBCV010000250.1 coordinate 2,398, forward strand.
TTGTTTTAGTGCATAAAGGCTAAACCCTCCGGTATAACAAAAACAATTCAAAACACTTTTGCCAGAGGAATAACTTCCTACAAGCTGCCTATTGTCTCTTTGGTCTAAAAAGAAACCCGTTTTTTGTCCTTCTACCACATTAATGTAGAATTCTATACCGTTTTCGAGAACAATTGTTTCATGTTTTTCGCCCAATATAAATTCATCAGTTACTCCACTCCCGTATATTTCAGGTAAAGTGTCTTTGCATCTTACATATAGTGTGTCGAGGTTAGTTATGTGCTTGAGAAGAGCATTTTTAATGTATTCAACTGACATATGCATACCAATAGAATGGCACTGAATCACACATATTGTATCATAAATATCTATAATTAATCCGGGTAATCCATCTCCTTCTCCATGTATAAGTCTATAAGCATTTGTCATTTTTGAAGGCAAACTTATAGATTGTCTATAAGCTTGGGCTTCACTTATTTTTTTGTCCCAAAAATCTTGAAGATTCTCTAAAGGATCGAAAGATATAACTCTAATAGCAATAGAGCCACCACCTTGATAATGGCCTACACCCACAAATTGATCCAAGTAGGTTCGCACTTCCACAAGGTCTCCATCCTTAATTTTTGGATCTATTCTATGACATGCTCCCGAAAATACCCATGGGTGTTTTCTGTATATCAGTTCTTCTTTGCCTTTCTTGAGTTGGATTTTTTTAATATTCATACATATTATAATTCGGGGACAAACGTACGAATATTAAAGGTTTTTGAAGTAGTTTTAAAGTGCATTTGTATATAAAAAAAAAGAGACTGGCCTTAATTCCCCTTAGACCAGTCTCGAGTAACAATTTG
>CAZBCV010000251.1:0-3242 GCA_964490495.1 uncultured Aureispira sp.
GTAGATCCTTCTTTGATACCTTCACCAGATCCCAATAATACAACTCCAACATTATCTTCCTCTAGATTAAGAACAATAGCATTGACACCATTTTCAAATTCAACAAGTTCCCCAGCTTTTGCATTGTTGAGACCATATACACGAGCGATACCATCACCCACTTGTAATACTGATCCTACTTCTTCTAACTCAGCTTCTGATTTAAATCCAGACAATTGCTGTTTTAGAATTGCTGAAATTTCATCTGGTTTAATATCTATCATTTTATAAAATTTTATATTTTTAAAATTAAATTGCTTTTATGTACTCTTTGCCATCAAAATTTTTACCCAGTATCTTAAGTTTGTAAGCGACACTGTCATCAATAAGTTTATCACCAATTTGAATGATTATACCACCAATTATGTTTGAATCAACTTTAGTTTTAAGTTGTATATTCTTTAAACCTAGATTACTTTGTAATAATTTATCCGTGATATTTTTCAATGCTGCTTCATGCAGTGGTGTAGCACTAGTCACCTGAACTTGTGTGATACCATTGAATTCATTATACTGCTCAATAAATTCTTTAGCTATTGCTGTTAGAATTGGTTCTCTTCCTTTAGTGAGTACTAGATTTATAAATTTGCCACTTAGTTCTGAAAAACGTGTATCAAAAAGTTCTTTAAATACCGCTCTTTTTTTATCAATACCAATAATAGGACTTTTAAGCATATTATCTAAATCCTTATTGGCAGTCATTTGAATTAAACTTTTCATATCAGACAGTACGGTCTCTAATTCATTTCTTTCTATGGAAAGTCCTATTAAAGATTTAGCGTATCTACCTGCGACTCTTTTTATTGACATTGGGTGACGTTTACTAGTTTAAATTAAGATCTTTTACCAGATCATTTACAAAGTTTTCTTGCTCTGTGTTGCCTTGTAGTTGCTTTTTGATTACCTTTTCAGCAATTTCGATAGCCATCTTACCGACTTGATTTTTAGCTTCCGCTACAGAAGCTTTTGTTTGATTTTCTATTTCTACTTTGGCACCGGCAATGATTTTGTTAGCTTCTTTTTTTGCACTTTCTTTTGCCTCACTAATGATCTGAGCTTTCATATCATTTGCTTCTTGCAACATTTTAGACCTTTCTACTTGGGCTTGAGCTAAGAGTTTTTCATTTTCAGACTTCATGTTACTAACTTCCTGTCTAGCAAGTTTTGCAGTATCTAGTGCATTTTGAATTTCATTTTGCCTAGACTCAAGTGCATTAACAATCGGCTTTAGTGCAAATTTTGATAATAACCACCAAAAAAGAACAAATATTACAACACTCCAAAGTGCAAGGCCTGGTGATGGTTGAAAAACTGGTAATAAAAGTATCATTTCAATATTTTTTTAATATTTAATCCATTAATTTAAAAAAAATGGACTCCTCCGCCAACCGCTTTGCAAGTCCATCTTTACTTTTGAGCTTACTTTACGAAAATAGAAAGTAGGATTGCGATAAGTGCTGCACCTTCTACGAAAGCTGCCATCAAGATCATGTTAGATCTGATATCACCTGCTGCTTCAGGTTGTCTAGCAATTGATTCCATTGCTTTACTTCCTACTAATCCGATACCTATTCCTGCTCCTATTACCGCAAGACCTGCTCCAACTGCTGCTAATGTTCCAGTCATTTTAAAAATTATTTAGATTATAAAAATTATTCATGTTAATATTCAATAAAAAATTAATGATGAGCTCCTTCATGATGATGCTCTTCTGTAGCTGCTCCAATATATGAAGCTGTCAAAATGGTAAAAACAAATGCTTGTATGAAAGCTACGATCAGCTCTAAAGCCATCATAAACATCGTCAATGGTACTGAAATAACAGAACCAACTGTACCCCCCCAAAAACTTTCACCTGAGTTGCCAAATATAAATATCAATCCAATAAAAGAAATGATAGCTATATGTCCCGCTGTAATGTTACCCGCAAGTCGGAGCATCAATGTTAAGGGTTTGATAAATAATGACATTCCTTCTATCAGGGCTAATAAAATTTTCATGAGAATTGGAACACCTGGCATCCAAAAAATATGTGCCCAATAATGTCTATTCCCATTGATATTGACTATAAAGAAAACCAATAGCGCTAACACAAGCGTTATACTGATATTTCCAGTTGCATTGACTCCTCCAAAAAATGGTATTTGACCAAATAAATTTAATCCTAAAATAAAGAAAAATACAGAAATTAAAAACGGAAAATATTTTTTGTACTTCTTCTCTCCTATAAATGGAATAGCTACATCATCTCTAATAAATATAATAATTGGCTCTAATAGGTTTTGGATACCTTTTGGTGCTTGACCTACATTTTTGACATATCCCTTAGCCGCTCTGATAAATAACCATAATAAAAATGAACATACTATAATCATAGCAATTACATTTTTAGAAGGAGAAAGATCATAAAAAGAAGTTATTCCACCACCAAGGACGCCACCGTCCCATGTACTTCTTGGCACAGCTTTATATTCTTGACCTTGATAAAGTGCATAAACGACTTCTTTTTCTTTACCATCTACCATCTCTTTACGCGAAGTAAAAGCTGTAGAGTCAAGATGAACCTCTCCTTCCATAGGGAAACCTGGCTGATCAATTCTATACACACTTCCGTGTCTCATTACATATCCATTATAAGAATGGTGACCATCTTCGTGATGATGAGGATCTGGGTGAAACTTACTTGACATGAAGAATTCAAGACCTCTTTCCTTATTATATACGATAACTGGAAGAGGTATAGTTACTTGCTCTAAAATAGTATAGGTATTGGCATCACTAATGTGGTGCGTAGCCACTGCGGCTGGATCAAAAGGGGCATGCTCGCCTTCTCCGCCTGAAGCAAAAAGTGATGTAGATAGAACTACAAATAGTGTGAATACGAAAATTGCTCTTAACCTTTTCAAAATTGTACAGTTTAGGCTGTTTCAAAAATTTGCCGCAAAGGTATAGAAAAGGATATGAAAAAAGATACTTTACTTGAAGTTTTTCACAAAAATATAAAATAAAATTCGGTTTAATGAATAGAATGATCCTTCGATGTTTATTTAAAATGGTAATAAAATTAAAAATAGGGTGTAATCATATGCAAAATCATACAATTACACCCCACTTTTATTGGCTCAATAACAAACCTAAGTCTAAAACCTTATTGGCTCTATGTCGATTTGTGTGGGAAATTGCTTTTGGCACTCCTGATTCCA
>CAZBCV010000252.1:0-3236 GCA_964490495.1 uncultured Aureispira sp.
TCGACAAAGGAGATTCGTGAAGGCCATAAAAAATACCAAGGCATCTGAACAAACATTGAGAAACGATTCGCTTGCGATGAAGGCATAGAAATGCCTTCAAGTGACGAAACCGATATAGCGGCTTTGACTGCATACCTCCGTAAAAAATATAGTAGTGTAGTCAAAACACTTTGAGCGATAGCCAAAGTGCTTTTGTGACATAGAGAAGATAAATTGGCGAAGCTTCTGATTTGCAGTAGTTTAGCTTCGGAATAACTGCCTTCATTTCATTTGGCAGTCAGGCCTGCCTGACTGACGTTTAATCGGCAGACAGGGATTTTCTAATGCATAATGCGGGTTTAACTTTTTATAATGTTCAATATTTCTAAAGCCTAATATTTTCATTCCCGTTATCATAACTTATTTATAATCCTAAACTACTACCTTCCCGCCTGTCCGATTCCGAACACTCCTTTCCCAATATCGAATCAAATATTTAATTCTGTAATGTAAAATACACAGACATACAATGATATATGTTTTGGCACGGACTTAGCATCTATTTTGTAAAAATACATATAGATGGATACACCCATTGAAAAGTCAGAAATACGGAAAAAGAAAAATGTCCAATATACCAAGTGGTTGATCATCGCTACATTGGTAGGAGGAGCTGTCTTTTGGGGTATTAAGTTTTTAGAGCCTGAGGCCGCTATCAAAGACATCACCATAGCTACAGTGGAGCTCGGAGATGTGCTACAGACTTTGACAGCATCAGGTACCGTTGTTCCTGCATTGGAATACACTATCAATTCACCAGTGGTCACGGAGATAAAAAAGATGTACCTTTCCAATGGTGCTCAAGTAGAGGCGGGCACAAAAATTTTGGAACTCGATCAGGAATATACTGCATTAGAATATGAAAGACTTCAAGACGAGCTGCTTTTGCGCAAAAACAATATCGAAAAGCTCAAGCTGCAATTTGATAAAGAACTCAAAGATATGGACTATCAATTCAAAATAAAGGGTTTACAAATCAATGAAACTGACGCTCAAATAAAGTCACAAATACGTCTCAAAAACGTGGGTGGAGCCGCCGCAGAAGATATCGAAAAAGCCAAACTACAGCTATCCATTATGGAGATAGAAAAAAATCTTCTCGAAAACGACTTAATTTATCGCAAAAAGCTCAATGTGATAGAGAAAAAAAATCTAGAATTGGAATACGGTATTCAGACCAAAAGACTCTCTGAGCTGCGAAGAAAACTGACAGAAACAACAGTAAAAGCCGATGAAAGTGGTGTGATAACGTGGATTAATGAAGATCTGGGTAAAACGGTTCAAGTAGGAGAACCTTTGGTCCGTATAGCCAATTTACAAAGGTTTAGGGTAGAAGCGATGACATCAGATCGTAATATGCAATATCTGAAAGTGGGCACACCCGTCAAAGTGCGTGTCAATCAAAAAGATCTCAATGGAACTATATCTCATACCTTGCCTACGATAGAAAATAACACCATCAAATTCCATGTTTCTTTAGAACAGCCCGATCATGAAATCTTACGTCCCAATCAGCGTGTAGATGTCTATATCATCACGGCAGAGAGTATGCAAACACGCCGTATCAAAAACGGTCCGGCGAATACTAGTGGCAGTACGCAAGATATGTTTGTGGTACGAGGCGGTGTAGCACAAAAAGTCAAAGTGACCAAGGGTCTTACCCATCCAGATTACGTAGAAATATTGGGTGGTCTTGAAGTAGGCGACCAAGTCATTATCTCTGATACTAAAAAATTTGATAAACAAACCACCATAAAGTTAAAATGATGAGGAGAGTAGTTTGTGTCATAATTGGGGTTTTTATCGGATTGTGGGTTCATGCCCAAGAAATTAATCGAATAGAGGACTATTTTAAAGCAGTCTTAGATGAGGGTTATTCTGTTCAGTGGGCAGAACATGGATTTCGTGCAGCAGAATCGGAGTTTAACTTATTCAAGAGTCAGTTGAAACCACAAGTGTCTTTACAGGCTTCATTGCCTACTTTTATACGTACATCAACTTCCGTTGTGCAGCCTAATGGTAGTATCAATTTTCAACCTGTATTTCAAAACAATGCTTCGATGGCTTTATTGGTGGAGCAACCTGTTTTATTGACTGGAGGCACTTTATTTTTTCAGACAGCCTTAGATAGGTTTGATGATTTCGGACAGCGTGCCACGTTGTTTAATGGGATTCCTGTGAGATTTGGATATCAGCAATCCTTAGTGGGATTTAATCGGTGGAAATGGAACAAAAAGATAGAAGAAAACAGACTTCTCACCCGAAGAAAACAATATCATTTTGAAATAGCACAAGCACAATTGCAAGCTGCAGAGCACTACTTTGATGCATTGATAGCGGAGGCCAATCATGCCATTGCAGATAGTAATCGACTTGTCAATGAAAAATTGCTCATCATTTCCGAAGAAAGGCTAGCTCTTGGTAAAATATCCGAAGATGAAAAACTCCAAATGGAAGCTGAGTACAAACAATCTGTCATGCAAGTGGGGCAATTACATAATATCTTGGTCCAAACAAAAAATCAGATGAACAATTTGCCCAAATCACTACAAAAGATTGGTAAAAACTTAGTTGTGCCAGAAGTGTTCCCATTGCGGTTGCTTACTGAAGAAGAATTAATAGCACAAGCTATGGCCCATGCACCCGAAATATATCAAGCTGCACTAAATATCGACATCCAAAGGCGAAATGCTGCCCAGTTAAAGGCGGAAATGAGTCCCACTTTTGAAGTATTTTCCACCTTGGGTTTTGCCAAAAATGGAGAACAATGGAGTGATGTTTATAGCAGTCCTTTTTTAGAGCAGCAAATTCGAGTAGGTGTCAGTGTACCCATAGTAGATTGGGGAAGAAAAAAAGCTGCCGTCAACATGTCTCAGCACTTGATAGAACAAGCCACTACAGAAAGTGAAAGACAAAAAATAAGAATTAAACAGATAATAAGTCAATTGTACGGACAACTCACTGAATTGCAAACAAGATTGGAAATGCAAAAAGAGCTCATGGATATATCAGAACGACGATATAAAATTAGCACAGAACGCTATGCTTCGGGAGCAGTGATATTGACAGAGTTGGTCTTTGCCCAAAGAAACAAAGATCAAGCCATAAGAGACTATCTCATGAGCTTAAGAGATTATTATGCCGCTTATTACGAACTCAAAGCTTTAACTCAATAAAAAATAAAAAATAACAATTAA
>CAZBCV010000253.1:0-3194 GCA_964490495.1 uncultured Aureispira sp.
ACCTTCAAATCAGGATATTGGTATTCTTTATAGTTGTATTCTGGTTGACTTAATACAATGAAACTTGTAAATATTGAAGCAAATAGGAAAAGTAAAGTTTTTTTCATGGCAGCATATTTGTGTTTGTATAAAAAAACAAATTAGATTAGGCATAGTTTTGCATCTTAGTAACTTTTGTTATTAATTCATTGATATTTCAGACTCAACTAGAAAATCAAATCTTAGGATCTGTCAAAGTCTACAATGTTTAAAATGAATTTTTATTCTATCTTTGTATAAAATTGAAATAACAATGATTGTAAATCAACTTTCTCTCAATAATTTTCGTGGGTTTAAGGATTTAGACATAAAGTTAGACCCAAAACTTAATGTTTTTATCGGGGCTAATGGAGCTGGTAAGACTAGTGTCTTGGATGCTATTTCCTTGATTCTAAATCATTATATTGGTCGTTTTAAGGTTGAGAGTGATAAGATTAGTATAGAACATGGCTTGATGACTGATGATGTAAATTATAATGCTACATCATGTGTAACTTCACTTTCTTTGTATATTTCTGAACAAAAATATGATTATAAACTTGAAAAGGATATTTTTGATACAGGATCAAGCTTTGATGGTGATGCGCTCGGAAAGTATATTAAAGATACTCGAAGCACTATGACTGCGGAAACAAATATACCTGTTATCATTTATTTCAATGTTCAAAAGGATTTCACTATTTCAACAGATATAAATGAAAAATATTTGCAGTCACGAAACAAACATCTTCCTCAACTAGACGCATATATCGATGCTTGTAATAAGCGAAGTTATTCATTTAAAGATTTTAGTTTGTGGTGGCGAATGGAAGAAGATAAAGAAAATGAAATACGCTTAAGAAAAGATCCAAATTATAGACATAAGGAATTAGAAGCCGTTAGATTAGCGCAGCAGAAGTTTTTAAGTATCTTAAAAGGTGATAATTATGATGGGCTAGGAATATTCAGAGTGAACCCATCTTTAGATAAAAAACAGAATTTTAGTGTTTCGTCCGAAGGGGATTTATTTCTCAAAAAAAATAATGAATATATCAAAGTGTCTCAGTTGTCTGATGGTGAAAAACACTTGATTTTATTGGTAAGTGATATTGCTCGAAGAATGGTACTTGCTAATCCTACGCTTAGTGACATAATAGGAAAAGGGGTTGGTGTAGTATTAATAGACGAAATAGATCAACACTTGCATCCAGCATGGCAACGAACGATTATTTCTGCTTTGACTGAAACTTTTCCTGGGATACAATTCATTATAGCTACTCATTCGCCACAAGTATTAAGTAGCTTAAAAAGCGAGAATATTTACTCGATTGATAATTTTAAAGTTTATACAGTATCAGAAACATATGGAAGAGATAGCAATGAGATTTTAGATTTGGTATTTGAGGTACCAGAAAGTCCTTTCAAAAATGAAATTTCCAAAATCTATGAACACATAAGCAAGAAAGAGATTAAAATTGCCAAAAAATTGAGAAAAGAATTATCAGAAAAACTTGGTGATGAGTACAGTGAAATTCAAAGGATTGACCATATTCTAGAGCGAGTAAGATAGGGGAGGTTTATGAAGTTTATTACAAAAAATGATGAGCCACAAGAATTTATTGATTGGAAGGTTCAGGAAAAAGAGAGGCTGAATCACAAATATAATTTGGATAGCTTGTCTTCTGAGGCAGCATGGAATCATCTACTTAGCAATATGCCTGAATTTGAAGAAGACGGTTTCATTTATTACACCAAAACAAAGCTTAAGGAAACTCTATTGTCTGAGCAAGGTCATATATGCGCTTTCTGTATGAATAGACTCTATAATGATTCAAAATGTACTATTGATCATTTGATTCCTAAGACACAAGATCTTCGAACATATACTTTTGATTACCTAAACTTGTTGGCAGTTTGTAGCGGTACAGTTGGTCTTGAAAATGATACCATAAAAGATGATAAAGGTAGGCAGGTAAAACCTGATAAGAGACATTGTAACAATAAAAAAGACGATAAGCCCGTAGATATCACTCCATTGCAGGATGATTGTGAAAGCAAATTTACCTTTACCAATAAAGGGGAGATATTTGGACTAAATGATATAGCAAATAAAACCATAGCCGTTTTAGGTTTGGATAGTTCTATTTTAGTAAAAGCACGCAATGATGCAATTTTTAAATTCCTTTATCCATATCCTCAAAATAAGATGCTACAAATTAATACTGAAGATATTCAGCAAGAATTGGCAAATATAAAAATTCTAAAAGACGGTAAATATCAGCCATTTTGCGTAGCTATTGAGCAAATTTTGAAAAATTTATTGAGCTCTTGAATTAGACAATTAAGTTGCTTAATAATTCATAAAATTATTAATAGATGATTGTGGATTTTTTAACATATTAACTTATCAACAATCTCACCAAATCCTGCAATGTCTTATTTAAATCATCACTTCTCCCTACATGAATAGGCGAATACTGTATCATCGTACTCTTTTTAGCGCTGAGCCATCTGAATTTTGAAGGCACATCTAAGTTTTTAATAAAAGGTGTCACACATTCATTATTTACAGCATTTATTATTTCATGGATATAACTATGGATGACCTCTAAGTCTATGGTTGGGTGTAAAGCCCTGATTTTATATTCGTCGATTACAAATTTTACATTCAAATAGTCTTCGTGTTTACAATATAAGAGTATACCTATATTTACAAACTCTTCGCGCTCAACCTTTGGCACCAAGCGAATCACACTATATTCATATACGTGTCTACCGGGCATTGATAATTTCTTTGGTGAACTGATCGGCTACTTGCAATCGCATGGTCAAATATTGGAAATATACTTGCTTTAAATCATCAGGAGATTCTGTAGAATAAGGATCTACAAGCCAATCATCGGGTATCGCATGAACGATTTCTTGTAACAACGCTGTTGTGATTTCTTCCTTCATCAACGCATTAGCTTCTTCCATTTTATTAGCAAAAGGTAGAAGGACGTGATCTTTTATCAGTGTAAAAGGTTTAGTAGCATGTGTTTCCCAAGAGTGCCATTGATGGTGGAAAAATAGTGCAGCACCATGGTCGATGAGCCACAATTCTTTATCCCAAATGAGCATATTGGTGTTTTTTGATGTTCGATCTACATTGGTAATAAAGCAATCAAACCAAACGA
>CAZBCV010000254.1:0-3112 GCA_964490495.1 uncultured Aureispira sp.
AAATTTTACCACAATTATTCAAGTAGTGCTATAAAACCTCTGCTAATTCTACTTTGTTAAATTAGGATAAATTGAGTTTTCTCACCACACAATTCTTACAAATGACAATGTTTGGTTTAGAAAAATGGGAGGCCAAAAGAGGGACAGATTTCTCCCGTCGGTCGAAATGACGACGCTGTTTTGAGGTAAAGTGGAAAAAAGAGGGCGGCGTGGCTTCGCCGCCGCCCTCTTTTTTCCACTTTACCTACACATGTGATCGTCATTTCGAAGAAGCTTTAGCGACTGAGAAACCTTTTATTATCAAAAATTTAAAAAAAAATCTAAGTTAACAAAGTAGAATTAAGCTATAGAAGATTAGAAAAGAAAGCTTATTGGGGTCTTATATAGGGTATTCGGGCTAATTTTTTATTAGAGTTATTTTAAATTGTAAAAAGCAATTGTCGTCCTCGCGACACTTTGATTTTTTTTAATTGTTAATAATTTTAATATAATCAAAAAAGTTTGTATCTTTGTTTCATTAATTAACACTTTAAATTTTTATTTATGAACCAGTACACCAGTACACACCAGTAGCTATTTGATTTTTGGCAGATGCCTCAAAAAAATCCCAGTTTTTATTTTTTTAACCCTTATTGGATTACTCAAAATAGTTAAAGATGTTCAAAATTTTACAAACAAAGTATATTCTATTATTAATTTCAATAATTTTTATTACACAAAAAGTACAATCCCAACAACTTTCTGAGTGGGAAAACCCGTTATATATAGAAAATGTACCCCTACTTTGGCAGCACATCTCGCAAGATGATGATAATTTGAGTGAACGTTTATTTTTAAAAACGGCATTTGAAGCTCTAAATGAGCCTTACGAATCAAGGTTGAAACCCATAGATTTGGACAGTACTTTGATAAGATTTCTGTACTTGGATGATCGTAGCTTTATGGGCACAAGAATATAATGCATACATAAAACTACGGGTCAACTTTTGTGGAAAAACTACTTTGGCTATCCTATAGATAATCGTCTCGAAATGGCTCGGCTATATTTTATTGATGATGATGGTCATTTAGTTGTTTACAGTCAAAAACAACGTTCGCCATTCAATAATACATTTTTATACTCTGGAGGAGAAGATTTTATAATAACCAAGCGGGTGTTTAGGGTAGATACAGGACAGCAGATTGAGAGTTTGATACCTGACGAAAACGATGTGACATTGCCTGATACCAAATTTTACAGATTGTTTAATCATTCAATGCTCTACAAACACAAAGAAGCGGTGATAGTCTGGGAAAGTGAAATCAAACCTGACACATCAAGACTTGTTTTCGAACATCATTCTATGATAACCGATGCTAAACTATCTACTGAAGAGTCGATTTTTAGTTTTTATCAGAATGTAAATAATCCTAATGATTATTTTATATACCAAATTTCAGACACAAGCTATATTTATTCTGAATTCGACTATGAAGCTAATGAAATGTTGTTTCAATTTATCAACCCAAAATTTGAAGTCAGCAAGGTTGTTAGAAGCGAGCCCATAAAGGATTATATTGATTTTCACTTCGAGGTATTAAATTATGACATTAAAACAGGTAAAATTTATGTTCGTAATGCGGAAATTATAGAAGAATTTTTTCCATGGAAGTACAGCATTGTTGTGTTAGATACTTTAGGAATAATTCATAAGGAAGTGGCTATTGATACTAAATATCGTAACAATTTTAGTATATTAGATCTTAAAGCTGAAAAATTAGAAATGATAGCATCATGGCATTCAAGTTCAGACAATAAGACATATATCGATGTATTGGTAGAAAACGAAGTTGGACAATTGGAGCTCAAAAACAGTTTTGCTATGGGGCCAGAGCGTCGAATATTTTTTCTAAATCATGCCATTAAGTTTGGAAAAGAGATATTAATGTTCGGAGATGATATTAAATATGGCTTGGATAACAAAAGAATCGATGCAGCACAAATAGTATTTTCTACTAATATGTCAGATATCGGTTTGTCATCTAATGTTTCAGATTTAGTAGGCAAAGACGTGACAATATTTCCAAATCCGACATCAAATACTATAAATATTGACTCTAATGAAGTATTGAACTGGACAATGTTTGATATGAATGGAATCCTTATGCTTAAAGGGAGTTCCTCTCAAATAGACATGACTTCTTACCCTAAAGGTAGTTATATTCTAAAAATTGGGGACAAAGATAATTATGTTTCAAAAACAATAATTAAGGTTGAATGATTTGAGATATGATAAATATTGGGCTCTCAGCAGAATTTAAGGTGTAATAAATTACTCTTTAAGTAAGGACATGGTTCTGTCTATGGTTTCATTTTATTATTCATAAACCAAATTTCATGGTTTATAAAAATAAATATATATCTTTGCGCTGTTTTATCCTTAAAAAATACCATGAGACATTTCAAAAGATATCTAATCACATCGGCTTTACCCTATGCCAATGGTCCATTACACATAGGTCATTTGGCAGGAGCTTACCTTCCAGCGGATATTTATGTAAGATTTCAAAGGCTGATGGGCAAAGATATTGCTTATATGTGTGGCTCTGACGAACATGGAGCAGCCATTACCATTAAAGCATTGCAAGAAGGCACCACGCCCAAAGAAATAGTTGACAAATACCATGAGCTTTTTAAAGATACCTTCAGTCGAATGGGGATTTCTTTTGACATGTACCATCGCACTTCTGCTCAATTGCACCATGAAACTTCTCAAGAATTTTTTAAAAATCTCTATGACAAAGGTGAGTTTTTAGAAAAAGAATCAGAACAATATTATGATGAAGAGGCCGCTCAGTTTTTGGCCGATAGATACATAATGGGTACGTGCCCAAAATGTGGGCACACCGAAGCTTATGGCGACCAGTGTGAAAAATGTGGTGCTGCCCTTAGTCCTACAGAATTGATAAATCCTGTCTCAAAACTATCGGGTAAAGCCCCTGTGATGCGTAAAACAGTTCATTGGTATTTGCCATTAGATAAGTATGAAGCCTGGCTAAGAGAATGGATTGAGACTGGAAATGTTGATGGCACGGAATTGCATGATCCTGAGGATTGGAAAAATCATGTAGT
>CAZBCV010000255.1:0-3109 GCA_964490495.1 uncultured Aureispira sp.
CACTATCTCCCTTTCCTAAAATACATCCACCCCAGAATCACAACACATAATCCGGTGAGACTGGCCAATTCTTTAGTCCATGCTTGTAGGAAGGAAGTATTGATCCATTCTTGAGTCATACCCATTATTTCAACGAAATATACGTGATTGATGCCCCATATCTTAGAGACAAAGAAAGAGAAAATTACAAAAACTAAAACTGTATAAATCACTGATGGGGACCATTGAAAATCAAAATGCTCGAGTAATGTAGGAAGCAAAAGTGCAAAACTAACGCCCAAAATTAGTATAAAAATAAAATAGAAATCCCATGTATAGAGCATACCCAAGCCTATTGTAGTCAACAAGGCCAATGAAAATAACGCACCAATAGAAGTCCATCTTTTAGGGAAATAAACCATTACTTGTCGCATCAAAATAACTAGAAACAACGCTCCTAAATATTTTAAAGCTGTATTGTTTTCTGGACTTTGGTCTTTTATCACAAAATGCCAAAATATCCACTGAACCTCCACGGTGATGAGTAGGCTGACCATCAATATTATGGGCCATTTTTTTTTCCAATTGACATCTGAAATTTTGGGTATTACAGGAAGAGAGCTGCGCAAGGCCACCATCCATATCATTATTGACAAAAGGATGAATATAACAATAGAAATGGGTTTGTATTCAACTGGTAATATTTGGGATAAAATAAAAGTAAGTGCCAAACCCAAATAGGTCTGATTCAAATTTCGCCAGGGTTGAGAAGATAAAACTGTTTTAAAAAAAAGATATCCTATGGTCATACCATACGTTAAAGCCATTATTCTTGCTACAAACGGAAATAAAATGGAAACAATGCCAGCGATTACACTTACGGTTATAATAAAAGGAAACACTTTTTTCTCAAGTTCATTCCCATTTATTAGTAAAATTATTATAGAAATAAAACTGCCTAAGCTCATAAAAAAGACTGAAGAGGCATCACTGATAATATGATTATGTCCAAATATCTTTTCATAGCTCAATAAGCTAAAAAACAGCCCAAAATATACACCAAAAATAAAAGGAATATATTTTTCAAATCGTAAAGATAGTGCACTGATCTGTTTCATTTATTTTTGGTATTCTATCTTTTCATCTCTAAAACTCAATAAAAATATCAGAGCCACCACGGCAGCAAATATTGCAGGAAACATCCATATACTCTGCCAATCGCCCGAGTAAGTGGCTGCTATCTTTCCTGCTGTCCAAAATCCTATCAACATACCTACACCATAGGTAGCCAATGTAATGAGACCTTGAGCAGCACTTTTTATTTTTTCACCTGCCTTTGAATCCGTATAAATCTGACCACTCACAAAGAAAAAATCATAACAAATACCATGCAAGGCTATGCCCAGGATAAACATAAAACTCAACTCACCTGCATCGCCGTAGGCAAAAAGTATATACCTCAACACCCAAGCCAACATACCCACAAGTATGGTCTTCTTAAATCCAAATTTAGTAAAAAATATAGGCAGCAACAGCATAAATCCTACTTCCGACATCTGCCCAATAGTCATTTTTCCAGTGGCATTCTCAAGTCCAGACTCCACCAAGAACGGATTGGTATATTGATAGTAAAATGCCAAAGGAATGCATATCAAAACTGAGGAGAAAAAGAAAACCAAAAAATTTCTATCGCCCAATAGCTTTAATGCATCCAAACCTAAAATATCTTTAATGTCTATTTTCTGAGATTTATCTACTTTTGGCGGTGTAGCAGGCAATGTAAAACTCAATATAGCCAAAATCAATGACGCCACAGAAGCCATCATAAAAGTATTCTTAAGCAAGCCCGAAGATATGGCCCCTTCCGCATCCCAGCCAAAAATATAGGAAATAGCTTGACCCGCAATTATCCATCCTACTGTTCCCCACAATCTTACATATGAAAATTCCTTAGCGGGGTCGTTCATTTGATAAAAAGAAACAGAATTGACCAAAGCCAACGTAGGCATATACAATATCATATATCCCAAAACCAAAGGATAAAATGTAGAAAAATCTGCCGATTGTGACATATAATATAAAAATAAAGCCCCCACAAGATGAAGCACACCTAATATGCGCTCTGCATTAAAATACCTATCGGCAATTAAACCTATGATGAATGGTGCAATAATAGCGCCCCATGATTGAGTACTAAAGGCTTGAGCTATTTGTCCATCTTCTGCGTTAAGGTTGGCACCTAAAAAAGTGCCCAAAGTGACAAACCATGCTCCCCAAATAAAGAATTGGAGAAACATCATGGCGGAAAGCTGAATTCGAGTGGTAAGTTGCATATTTCAATTTGTTTTGTAAAAGTTGACCAAAAGTAATGAGTTCTACACAATTGACCAATAAATCGATGATTTTTTTCCAAAATCTCTCTATATTTCTTTTAAAAGTCTCTCTCACATAAAACATTCCACTCAAAAAGTATTGTTAACCAAAAGATACACAAATGTAGTTAAACATCCACTAATACTTAGAGACCTACTTTAAGTCTATTTGGGTTGACAGGTCTAAAATCATAAATCATAAATCAGCAATTTGTAGCGAGTAGTTCATAGATAATAGCTCGTAGTCACCATTTAGCAATCATAAATTAGCAGCCGTCTCAATTGTCTGAAACAAGATTTTTAGGATTTAAGGATTTACAGGATTGCCAACAAAGATATAACGCTCATTAACATAAATCAAGAAAAATAAAAAATTAGCGTAATTTGCGAAATTTAGCGTCAAAGAAAACCACAAGCAACAATCATAAATCATATATCATCAATCTGAAATCAACAATCATAATTCATAAATTAGCAGCCGTCTCTTTTGTCTGAAACAAGATATTTAGGATTTACAGGATTAAAATACCCATTATTGAAAGGTAGGAATCTGAAATATGAATTATGAAGTATGAAACCTACCTTCACAATTTCAAATAAGCTATGCAATAATCAGTAAAAAAGTAACTTTCTTTCCCTCATCATGTCCAAAATCTCAATTACTTTGAGTAACTTTGCTGCTCATTTTGCGCTCTTTTTGTGCAATTTTCTAACTATCAATGTGGTAAGTCCTTGCGACCTATCAGCGGCGAAGCCAT
>CAZBCV010000256.1:0-3068 GCA_964490495.1 uncultured Aureispira sp.
GCCATCGGCTCGGAGATTGGGCTCGGCGCACGGGCGGTGCGGTGCGAACCGGACGAGCTGCGCCAGCTGCGCACGACGCTCTCGGGCGGCCAGCAGCAGCGGGTGATGCTCGCCCGGGCGCTTTATCGCCAGCCGCGCATCCTCGTGCTGGACGAGGGCACGAGCGCACTCGATATCGGCACCGAGCGGCGAGTCAATGCTGCGCTCAAAGGCATGGGCATTACGCGCATCATCGCTGCGCATCGCCCCGAGACGCTGGCTTCCGCCGATCGGGTCGTCGGGCTTGAAGCAGGGCGGCTGGTGCCGGTGAAGTTCGAGCTGCGGGCCGTGCCCGCAGGCGAGGAAGCAGGGCTGGTGAAACCGGCAAAAGATCACTATACGGATGGTATTGGCCTAAGGCGTGACCAGTTTGAAACCTGAACGTGATTCAATCTTGACAGGCACAGGGGGGGGTGATTTTCTCCTCAGCGCAGGTCGAGGATCTGCCAGGCGGTGAAGCGCCGGGACGCTTTTCCAGTGTAGCGTAGCGTATCGGCCAGGGCGTCCGCCGGGAAACAAACGTGCATTTGGAGATGATGAGAGAATTGCTAGAAGGTGAGTATGAAGAAGTTCAGGGTGGGTTCCTTCCTTTGATCGCAGTAGGCGCCGCTTTGCTTTTGACAGGTTGCGCCACGACTGGCACCAATAAGTGCAAGGACGGCGATTCGAAAACTGATGCCAATCAGTGTGAGGATCGCTAGCATCGTAAGTAGTTGGCGCGATAAATTATAATCGCGCCAACGTTCTTTCGCGGACACAATTCTAGATCAAGACTTGGTTGGCGCGATTTAGCGGAATGTCTATAGTCCGGAAATTCCTCGTTTACCTCGTCGCCACGGCTGCTGTAGCGCTCGCGAGCATTGCGGTTTTACTAGGCGGCACGGCGTTGTCGTCTCATTTCTATTTGACGAATTCGTTTAGTTCATCAGCCGATATGGTCGTGAATGTTCCAACGAACATGCTCGCGGCCGACCTCACATATTTTGTCGTAGAAAACACCCCAGCAGGTTGCGTTACACTTCAGTTGGTCACGCGGCGCGCGGCACTCGAGTATTTTTCATCGTCGGCCGATTTTTGCATCTCAGCAGATCGGCTTGACACACGGGTCGAAGAAGCGGTTTCAGGCAGCTACCACGGGCTAGCTCCCGACGGTCTGATCTGGTCGCGAACCACCACGCATTTCGATTGGAGATTTGCACTCGAATTTGCAGCATTGGAAAAGGATGTTCCCCATTTGGTCCTTAAAAGTGCGCATGGAGAGCTTCTGGCGATGAAGCGAGTCAGCCTCCGCCGGGTGACAGAAGGCGTTGAAAAGAAGCAGATAGAAATTCGTGGCCAGAACCACGTTGTATACATGCCTAGTTCACCACCATCGACTTGGAACAGACCTATTGTTTTGGTGAGTGGGTCTTCCAGCTTCAACTTGGTCAGGCAAGCTCAGGTGCTGGCAGCGAACGGGTCTCCCGTTTTGCTCGTTAATCCGGTCCCACATCTAGCTAAAAATTGCTTGTCAAACTTGAACGCATCACGCCTCGGGGAGATCACTGAAGTTTTCTTGTCGAACCTCGAGCCCCTCAAGAAGACTGACTATTACATCCTCGTTGGCAGCTCGATCGGTGCAACTGCTATATTGCTTTTCGAGCCTGAAGAAGATGCCCCGCCCGTGAAGAGGTATGCGTTATCGCCATTGATTTACCACCTCAACGGAAGTTCGGGGGTCGGCTGCATGATCCCAAGTCGGTATTGGATGACAGAGATAGAGCACGTCAATTACTTTAGAAATTCGATGGCCGGCTGGGTAGACTTGTTGTTGCATCGGGTTGGCGCAAAGTCGCAGCGGAGCGTGATTGAGGAAACACTGAGATCTTTACCTGAGGGACGGTTGAACCAAATTGTGCTCGTCAAGGAAGTGCCGATCAATACACACATATTCTGGGGGGCTGATGACGATCAAGTACCATCTGGAATGATGTTCGATCAACTATGCGCAGGCAGAACTAGGCAGCTTCAATGTTCGATCACAGAGCACGCCGGACACGTTCTAACGTTCCATCCCACGAATGCTGAGTGTTCAGCATTTGAGGCTGAACGTGGAGAAAACTGCTCCAAGTCACGATCATTGCAACATCAGATTCTGAATTTAATCTTGATCGACGCAGCTCAATAGATTGCGGATTACCGCCGTTAACGGCGAAGTACAAGTGTTGGAAGCCGTTTCAGTAAACTCGTTTGTCCCAAACCAATCGGAAATAGAGCAACCTCGGTTTTAGTCTCCGACCTTACCTCACCGATCTCAACGGCTCTAGCAGCCAATCCACAAGCCGCCGATCTTCAAGAACGACATCCGCCGATAGCTCCATTCCAGGCTCAAGCGCATGATCCCGCCCAAAGGCGCGAACCCATCCAGCATCAGGCGTCACAAGTACGCGGTAAAGCAGCTCAGGCGATTGAGCCACAAGTCCGATTTCATCCGGACGCTGAGCAACGGCCGCTACTGACCGGACTTCTCCCCACGCAATGCCGAACTTCTGATACGGGTAGGCATCATACATCAACTTCACCGCCTGCCCGGGCTCGACAAAGCCAGCGGCGCGTGAGGGGAGGTAGAGCTCGGCAATCAGGGATGCGTCCTCGGGCAGGACAATCGCGAGCGGCGCGCCTGGCTCGACCTGTTCGCCCGTTCGCGCCCTGAGGGCTGCGACGCGCCCCGCCTGAGGCGCACGGACCACATGCCCTCGGGCAGCTGTGGCTTGCCCCGTCTGGCTGTCAATCTGCGCGATGCGCTGATCAAGCGCCGACCGGTCGCGCGAAAGCCCCGCATCGATCTGCAGGATGTCGGTGCCTGCCTGCCGAGCAGCCGAGGCTGCATCGGCGATCTGGCCTTCGATCTGCAGCAGGTTCTGCTTCAAAATGACGACCGCTTCCTCGCGCTCGTTGAACACGGGTTCAGCGACAAGGCCCTTTTCGCGCAGGTCGGCAATCTCGTCGCGCCGGCGTTCGGCCACGTCGAGGCGCTCGCCGAGGATCGC
>CAZBCV010000257.1:0-3036 GCA_964490495.1 uncultured Aureispira sp.
AAACCCTGGGTCTGCACATTAGTTCCTGACCAACTGAACCACTCTCACAGCCATGCATCAATCAAGACTCTGTTTCAGATTCTTGGTTGATGCATGGCCGGTCTCGGAGTCTCCAGCAGGCTGACAGACCGGCGCTGTCAGATGCCTGAATGAGCTGCGGTTTTCAAACCATGCGGCCTAGGGGCTGGGTTGCTTCAGCGTCCCTCCCCCCCCTGAAGACTCTGTGTGCCGCAAGTCAGGCTGATAGTAAAGGCCCGCTCCGCTTTCCGCTGCGCTCCAGCCTTGACAATCACCCAGCCTTGCAACGAGCGATTAACACAGGGGGGGGAGGTGAGCCCTTGCGATGTCCTTGACCTGGTGGAATCCGAGCCGCAACCGCTCGCGCATGGCGGTAGGAATGCTTCAGCTCATCCTCATTGAATTCTTCTTGGTTGACGTGCCAGCGGCGGATTCTATCGCCCTCTGAACTGGCTTCAATCTCTACAACGTAGACCCACCCCGGACATTTCCATACTGCCTTTGGTCGTACTACTCGATTGTAATATGCTCCTACTACAATCCCGCGATACCAGATGCAGGGCCATTTATCAGGTGCCAAGTCGTCATCGTTCGGGCCATGGTAGCAATGAGCGACCGCATCACCGATCGCAAACTTGGGAGCGGTTACCCACTCACCATCCAGCCAAATATCTGATTTCATGTCTGAAGCCTTTCGGTTTGGTTTTGTCAAACTGGGCGGTTAGTCACTGGCTCGCGGTTGCAACGCGGGCCGGTGATGTCCTAGAGCTGGTCAATGAGCCATTGCTCGAAGCGCTTTAGGTTCCGGTTATCTCTGGTCGGTCGGTCGTAACTGGTGCGGTCAATCCCCCCGTCCTTTAGGAATCGTTGGAGTAGCTTTAGCGCTGCGCTGACCTCGGATGGGGCCGCGTTGGGTTCTTCGGCGGCTGCATCGGTTCCCAAGACAGATGCCCTGTAAGCGTCGATGATGGCCGTTACCCTCGCCTTGATGGGCAATGGAACCCGCATATGGGTTTGTTCATAAGGTGCTTTTTTCCCTCTCCCTCCCCTCGACTTGAGCATAAAGAAAAAACCCGTTAACGTGACGCACATCGCAGCATAGATCACGTTAACGGGTTTTGCAAACATTTGATTCGTGTTCAATTCTAGCTGATTTTTCAGCATTCAGGACGAACAACGAGCGAGAAACCAACCCAAGCCAACGCGGCTATAGAAGCTTTTGAATTTGCGACGATGCTTTAGTTTGCTCATGTTCATTCCTCCATTGCATAGCGTTTTACTTGCTCTCGCCAACCGAATGTAATTTCCATTTCATCCTCAGTAAATTCAGGTTCAAGCTCTTCTTTCTCGACGTGGATAAAGTCTTCGTCTGTTTCCTTAGCCTTTGTTTTCCAGTATTGGCGAAGGCAACCGCCTATAGCGATAGCCTGGGATTTATGGAGCTGTCGCGTAATTTCATGAAGCCATTCTCTTGACGCTAATAAATCGTCAGGCTTGACCGCGTATTTCAGTGTCTCGCTAATGGCTCCAGCTATTGGAGACAGATCGCCAACGGCTCCATCTTTCGGCTTTACGGTCCGAACATCAACATGCGGTGGATAGTCAGACCTAAGGCATTTTTGCCAAATCTGGGACCATTGACGCTGACTTAAATAAGACTGGCCTCGAAAATATCCAGGGCCAACCATCATCAAAACGTGGAAATGTGGATGGACTTCTTGAGTGAGTTCTAGCCTTAACTTTTTCCCCTTATTATCCTTCTCCCATTTTTTGGCCCATGTCTTACCGTGAGTCCCTAGGTAATTACTACCGTCATAAATATCGTGGACCGCTGTAACTTCAACAGACTTTGCCCATCCAAGACCTGGCCAGTCTTTAAGCTGAGTCATTCGAGTGAATGCTTTGTTCATTACTCCAATGGTCGATCGCAGATCTGACAGCTCGCAATTCTTGACGGTCAAGGTTAAGAAAATCCAACGGGCTTTAGGATAATCAGCCTCAATCTTTGGCATTCCCTCAAGAGCCCTTGCTACCCACATCAGAGAGCGTCTCCACTGACAGATAGGGCAATGGCGAACTCTGCAAAATCTAGCGGCATGAAGCTTGAACTTTCGCTCGCCAGTTTCTGGGTTAGTCCTGGTCTTGAAGACAAGGCGGCGTGAACAGTAGTCAATGCGGAGCGCAATAGACTCGAACTCGTCACCCCGATAAAGCGCTTGAACTCCAGAAGCCTCTGCACGGTGCTTATCCCACGGTTTGTCTCTGTCTGATATATCGGTAAGATATTGGACAGAGCCTGTATTGTCAGGCATTACATGCGTTTCCCCTCCATATGAGTAAGGGCGGTGGAAGCCATAAAGGCCGCTCGTTAGGTTTGCTGGTGTGGTTACCCAAACTCTAGCGAGTGGCTTTGACTTTTGTCAATTGATTGAAAAGACCAGTTTGTAAGGCTTTGAGGTCGTTTAGGGGAATCAAAGTTATCCCTTAAGTATGAACAGAAGGTAAGAATCCCGGCCCCCATCAACGCAATTGCGTGGCTACAGCGGCTACAGCGGCTACAGCGGCAACCGAACGGGAATGCGTGGCTACAGCCCGGCTACAGCCCGGCTACAGGCGGCTACGACTGGCTACAGCAGCGGCTACAGCCGGAAGGATTCAGAACGCCTTGAAGCGCAGGACAGGGCCTAGCAAGCGGTGAAGAGCTGGGCGGCGATGGCAAAGGCGGGGAGATTGAGCCTGGGGCAGGGGCAAGACTGCCCTGAAGCAATGGGGCGCTCTATGACAGCCCATAGCCTCCCCAAGCGCCTTGGGGCAGCTTCATAGGCCGATGGTCACCCATGAGCTTCGACGGGCAGCCATGGGCGCTGACAAATGCCCACATGGGCCGCATGGCTGGACATGGCGATCGGGCTCAGTTTTGGGGGTGATTTCTCGCCCGTGTCCGTTCTGGCTGGTGTTAGTAAAAACCCTGGGTCTGCACATTAGTTCCTGACCAACTGAACCACTCTCACAGCCATG
>CAZBCV010000258.1:0-3026 GCA_964490495.1 uncultured Aureispira sp.
GACGGGATCAGCTTGCCGCCGTCTAACTCGGACGGCTCTATCCCCTATTCATGACCTAGTTCAGCCTGAACAACCCTGAACCCATTGTATTTGCGTCTGAAAGTGCCGGATTTACTCGCCTTGACCTGCCGGGTTGTGTAATATTCATTTCAGAACCCTGCAAATTCGGTTTGCCCCATGAAGCACCGCCCGCGTTCTCCCGAACAGAATGATCTCCTCCGCCCTCGGCTCGTCGATCTGATCGACATGCGCCATGAACTGGTGAAGCTGTCCGTCCTGATTGACTGGGATTTCTTTGAGACGGAGTGGGCGGGGTTCTTCCCGTCCGCGACGGGCAGACCGGCAACTGCGCCGCGGCTCGTGGCGGGGCTGCTCTACCTCCAGCATGCTTTTCGGCTGTCCGACGAGGCCGTCGTCGCCCGGTGGGTCGAGAACCCATACTACCAGCATTTCACCGGTGAGACCTTCTTTCAGCACCGCCCACCGATCGATCCCACCTCGCTCACCCGCTGGCGGAAGAGGATCGGTGAGGCCGGTGTGGAAGGGATGCTGGCAAAGACCATCGAGGCGGGACGCCGGTCTGGCGCCGTGGAAGACGCCAGCCTGGACGAGGTCGCCGTCGACACGACAGTGATGGAAAAGAATATCGCCCACCCGACCGACTCCCGGCTTTACGAGCGAGCGCGGGCGCAACTTGTGGATCTTGCCCAGGAGGCTGGGGTTGAATTGCGCCAGAGCTACGCGCGGCTGGCGCCTCGGCTCTCGGCCCAGGTCGGCCGCTACGCCCATGCGCGGCAGTTCAAGCGCATGCAGAAGGCGTTGAGAAAGCTGAAGGGTTACACCGGGCGCGTCCTGCGCGACATCCGTCGTCAGCTGAACGAGATCCCCGAGGGACCGCTACGCGAGCGGGTGCTGGACAAGCTCGTCCTTGTCTCGCGGCTGCTGCACCAGCCACCGACCGGCCGCGGCAGGATCTATGCGCTGCATGAGCCAGAGGTCGACTGCATCTCCAAGGGCAAGGCGCGGGTGCGCTACGAGTTCGGCACCAAGGTCAGCATCGCGACCACGCTGAAGGGCGGCTTCGTCGTTGGCACCCGCAGCTTCCCCGGCAACCCTTACGACGGCCACACCCTGGGCGAGACGCTGGAGCAGGTCGCCATCCTCACCGACCACCCGCCAAAACGCGCGGTCGTCGACCGTGGCTACAAGGGTCACGGCGTCGAACGAACGCAGGTCCTGATCAGCGGCGCCCGCCGCGGCCTGACCCCCGCCCTGGCAAAAGCCCTCCGCCGACGCAGCAGTATCGAGCCCGAGATAGGCCACATGAAGACCGACGGCCGCCTCGCGCGCTGCTTTCTGAAAGGCACCCTCGGCGACGCAATCTTCGCCATCCTCTGCGGCTGCGGCCACAACATCCGCAAGATCCTCGCCCACCTCAGGGCTCTTTTGGTCGTGTTGATAGCTGCCGTCCTACACCTCATCCGACCCGGGCAAAGCCGTCAGAGCGCCTGCACGGCGGCTTGATCGAGTTGTTCAGCCTGAACCACGTAGAGCAGGTAGAACAGCACCGCCGGCAGGGGCCGGATGCCGCCGAGGAGGCTCTCGCCGATGTGCCGCTCGAACAACGGCTTGATGACGGTGGGCAGCATGATGGCGTCGGCGATGAGGAAGATCAGGCCGGTGGCGACGACGAGGACGAGGATGGACATGGGTTTTTGCTCCTTTACTTGGCACCTAGCCCAGCGAAGGTGGAGGTCGATGCTTAAACTCACGCACCACGCAGAGAGTCACGCTCGTGAGATGCAGTCAGGGGTTTTCCTTGCCCGAATCTTTCACCTCAGGCACCATACTCTCTTATGAACAGAGGCACTTGCCCCATGGGACAATGTATTTGGTGCTTTAATGAGATTCCATTACGCGCAAAAATCTGCACTCACTGTATGTTGCGCCAGAGCGAGTTATTTGAGAGCGGCAAGTCGCTTATAACATTAGCCGCCATTGGGAGCGTTTTGTTCTCAGGGCTTCTGTTTGTTCGCGAGACTGCATGGGGCTTGAGGGACGCTCGATCTTTGCCGCGCGTTGAAGTTATGCACTATAGAAACGATCGAAACGCACTTGTGCGGAACTCGGGAAGTCGAGAAATCTTTCTTAGTCACTTTCATTCCTATGTTCCTCGCATCAATCGATCCGTGACGTCGTTTGTCGGGCAAACCCTCCGGCCCGGCGAAGTCATTGTTATCGATACGCGATCAACATTCGCGACGAGAATTGATGACTCCGAAGATCAGCCGATAATCAACTTTTCACCAAGTATGCCCGATTTCTTCTTTGACAACATAGAAAAATCGAGTCGGCTGCGACCAATGATCTTTTCTTCTGAAGACTTCGCTCTGGTAGCTGCGAAGAACTTCCATGCTCGGCAGCCTCAGGGCCAGTTCAATATGCTGCCAGCACAGTGCGAATTATATTTCTCGGCGGGGGGCAAGACTCTTCTTCGATATGATTTCAATTGCGAAGCCACCGTTGGGTATGTGGGAAACCTTGGCGCCATAGCGCTGGAGATACAGACTTATGCAGAGGGTCAATAAATGAAACTACCAATCGGCATCGTTGTTTTCCTGATGAGCGCCTCGAAGCTAATGGCTCAAGATGCCATGGACGGCATTCCAGTAGTCATCATGAATATGCTTGGTTCAAGTGATTCAATTATTCAAAGAAGCGGCCCGTTTGAAGCGACGCCCTACGAGATGTTCACTCAGTCGCCTGAGATGTTGGCTTTACAACGTGCTTCGGGGTTCGATCCGCTCACCGGAGCAACGCCTGGCCCAATGATAATGTCAAGCTCGATTCAGGATCCCTTCAAGATGGATACCTGCGAGGTCATCTATGTGAACATTGAAGGCAACCAAATTTGCATTTCGACTTGCGGCTACTTGGCTAAATAGCCTTCCCCAATCCCCCCCTCAAACTCCCGCCACTCCCCCTTGCTCATGCCCGAGGTCTCCTGCGTGACCTGCTCACCCTTG
>CAZBCV010000259.1:0-3026 GCA_964490495.1 uncultured Aureispira sp.
AACCTTTTATTATCAAAAATTTAAAAAAAATCTAAGTTAACAAAGTAGAATTAAATAAAAAAGACCATTCTGCAATAAGAATGGTCTTTTTTATTTGTAACCTAAAAATCTAAAATGAGCTATGTGGTGAAGCTATAAAATGCAATTTACAAAATTTTTTTACATTCTTCTAGCTTTTGAGTGCCAAGAAATATATGTTGTCCATTTTCGAGATCGAATCTCACGCCTTCATTGCCTCTTACTAAATATGCTTTTCCGTCTTTTATACGTCTATAGCCCCATCCTCCAAAATCTTTGATAGGTTTGACTGATATCAGTGACGATTTTTTCACATCTTTCCTAATGATAGTTTTCCATTTTAAATGTATAGGAAACAATTTAAATTTTATTGTATCTTTAGTGATTTCTGTCTCCAATCTCACAATTGATAGAAAAGCTGCGGCCAAACCAGACACCAACATTGATTTATAAAGCACAGACAAGTCTTCGTAACCATAATAAAAATAAACAACCCAATTGACCACCAATGTTATAGCAAGAACCAATAAAGGCCAAAGACTGTCTATCTTTTGTTTTTCTCTAAATAAAACACTCGCCATCAAAATGTAACTTTAAGTTTTATTGTCTGACCGTCTCGATTTACTATCACATCAATCGTTTCGCCTTTTTCAAAAGAATTCAAGGCTTTCATATAGTCTTGAACATCCTTTACATCCATATCTCCCATTTTGGTAATGATATCCCCTTTTTGCATACCTGCTTTTGAAGCTGGCTTTTCATCTCTCACACCATCCAATTTCATGCCCAAACCATCAAACATATAGTCTGGCATCACACCCAAAGTCACATTAAAAGATCGACTGGTCTGGCTGTCATCGTGTGCTTTTGTATAAGGCAATTTAGATTTTTCTTTGTCTAAGTGCCAAACAACGGAATAAATATAATGGAGCACATCATTCATACCCGAGTAATTGATAAATTCATGATCGTCAGAAGGCTTGTGATAGTCGGGATGCATTCCTGTAAAAAATGAAAGTACTGGGATTTCTGCTGAATAAAATGAAGAGTGATCAGAACCTCCCATGCCAGAAGATGTTTTTTTGATATTGAACTCGGGGGTAGATACTTTAGTTAAGGTAGATTCAAAAACAGGTGAGCTCCCTACCCCACTTATGGCAAGATTCCTATCTTTAAGGCGGCCTATCATATCCATATTGACCATATAGTTTATTTTTGACTTTTCATATAGGGAACTATTGACAAAGTAGTTAGAACCCCACAAACCCAATTCCTCACCCGAAAACAATATAAATAAGTAATTATTTTCTTTTATGTCTTTCGCTTTTTTGATACTTTCTGCCAAAAATAAAACTCCGGCTACTCCACTGGCATTGTCATCGGCTCCGTTGTGAATTTCTTTTGAACCGTCCAAAGAACTAATAGAACCAAAACCTAAATGATCATAATGTGCACCAATCACTACAGTAGTAGCAGCACGATTGTTGATATATCCGATGATATTTTTACCTGTAATCATTGGAGCATCGGATTGGGCCTCATCCAGATGAGGATTTCTATTGGCTTTTCTGCTAAAAGTCTGAAAAAAATTACCATTTTCACCTTTAGGTTCAAGACCAATCTCCTTAAATCTTTTAACTAAGTAGCCGGCAGCACGCGCTTCTCCTTCTGAACCCGTCATTCTGCCTTCCATATAATCAGAAGACAAAGTTATCACATCTAAAGCAATATTTTGACTTGGCTCCTCGATCGGGAAAGTCAGTTTGGGTGAACATGCATTGATAAATAGAACCAAAATAGCCGCGATGAAGTATAAATGACGCATAATTTTATTATTTTTTTAGAAATGTGATGCAAAATTAAGCAATAAAGTAGCATTATCAACTATAAAATTTAAAATATGACATTTCTGTGATATTTCTTTACAGGGTTGTACCTACTTTTGCCTAAATTTTCAATCCAAAAAATAAAAACACATATATGTACAAAATTTACTTTTATCCATTAATAATACTCATCAGTCTAAGTGCTTGTAAAACCACCAAACTACCACAAATATCTGCCTACAACTCGTCATTAGACACGCTTAAATACCCGGAAGAAGTGCATCTTAGAAATGTAAAACAATTGACTTTTGGAGGAGATAATGCTGAAGCGTATTTTAGTTTTGACAATAAAAAATTGGTATTTCAATCCACCAATAAACAATGGGGTGTAGAATGCGACCAAATATATTACTTTGACTTAGAGAAGTGGCAAAGGAGTTCAGGCCCTCCAGCTTTGCTCAGTACAGGATTGGGGCGGACAACTTGTAGTTTTTTTATGCCCGACAATAAATCCATTGTCTATGCATCTACCCATGAAGAGAACGCCTCTTGTCCTCATGTACCACCACGTAGAGAAGATGGGAAGTATGTGTGGCCTATCTATGATTCTTTTGACATTTATGTATCAGACTTAAAGGGCAATATTCTAAAAAAATTGACAAATGAACCTGGCTATGACGCAGAAGCCACAGTCTCGCCCAAAGGAGATAAAATAGTATTTACCTCTATACGAAGCGGTGATTTAGAACTCTATACCATGAATATTGATGGCAGTGATGTTCGACAAATAACTAATGAATTAGGCTATGATGGCGGAGCTTTCTTTTCTCCAGATGGCGAAAAGCTCATTTTCAGAGCCTCAAGACCCCAAACAGAGTCCGATATTAAAGAATACAAAGACCTCTTGTCTCAGGGATTAGTCATGCCTACAAATATGGAACTCTTTGTGTGCAATGTAGATGGTAGTGACATGAGGCAAATCACTCATTTGGGAAAAGCCAATTGGGCGCCCTACTTCCATCCGAGTGGTAACAAAGTGATATTTTCGTCCAATCATGAATCAGCGCGAGGATATCAATTTAACCTCTATATGATAAACTTAGATGGTACGGGCCTTAAAAAAATCACACATGACAAGATATTTGATGCTTTCCCTATGTTTTCTTATGACGGTAAAAAAAT
>CAZBCV010000260.1:0-2968 GCA_964490495.1 uncultured Aureispira sp.
TGGGTGTGGGCCATAGTAGAATGTATGCAGGCGCGGGTTTAAACTTTAATGCTGGTGCATTTGGTATAAAAATGGGTAAAACGGGTGCATTTGGTATAGAATTTGCCATGTTGGATTTTGGGGATATTCCTATTACAACAGTTAATCAGCCTGATGGTACTGGTGGATTTTTAAATCCTTCTTTCTTCCAACTAGGTGTAGGGTATTCGGTTATGTATGCTAATAAAATATCTGTGGGAGGTATGGTGCGCTTAGTTTCAGAAGCTATACAGGATGTTTCAGCTACAGGTATAGCGATAGATGCTGGTGTGCAGTATGTTTCAGGTCCGAAGGATAATTTTAAATTAGGTATTTCTTTGCGTAATGTTGGGTCACAGATGGCATTTGGTGGTGAGGGTATGACTGTTAGGAATTCGAATCCTGATCCAAGAGAAGTTCAATATCAGATAGCTTTTGATAGTCGTGCTGCAAGTTTTGAATTACCTTCTATGCTAAATATTGGGGTATCATATGATTTTTATATAAGTGACGAGGATTATATTCGAGGTTTAACAAATTTTACTTCCAATGCCTTCTCTCGTGACCAAGTAGGAGTAGGTGCAGAGTTTGTATTCAGAAATATGTTTACGGTAAGAGGTGCTTACAAAGTGGACTTAGGTGAAAGTGATGGAATCATCGGAGATAATCTTTATACAGGGCTTGCAGCTGGATTTTCTGTAGATGTACCCACTGGAAAAGATAATTCCAATAAAATAGGTGTAGATTATGGATTTAGGGCTACAAATCCATTCAAAGGCACTCACAACATCACTGTAAGATATGGTTTTTAAACAAAAGTAATTTTGTAACGTTATATAAAGTTAGTATTGTTTCAATAGACGTTTCTATTCTGTTATCAGAGTAGAAACGTCTGTTTTTTTTTGACACTATTATGTTGTGAATATAGTTTTATTCAACATTTTTTTTTGAATGATACTGGTTTTTCACACGGATAATATTATCTGAAATAATTTTTCACTTAAATTTTTTAAAATTAGAGAAATATGACAGTTTCATATATGACTCATGAAGGATATGATAAGCTAAAAGCTGAATTAGAAGAGTTGAAATCTAAAGGAAGAGAGGAAGTTTCAAAAGCCATAGCTGAAGCAAGAGACAAAGGAGATTTGTCTGAAAATGCTGAATACGACGCTGCCAAAAATGCACAAGGTATGCTGGAGATGAAAATAAATGAATTAGAGAAAGTATTTGCAAATGCACGAATATTAGATGAGTCACAATTGGATACTTCTAAGGTTACTGTGTTGTCAAATGTAACTATAAAAAATCTTAAAAATGGTGCAGAAGTTACCTACAAATTGGTAGCTGAAGCGGAAGCCAACCTCAAAGAAAAGAAAATTGCAACGACATCGCCCATCGGACAAGGACTTTTAGGCAAGAGTGTAGGTGATATAGCTCAAGTGAACACACCTGCGGGCACTATAGATTTTGAAATCATTAAAATATCTTTATAATATGTCATCAGTATTTTCAAAAATTATATCTGGCGAAATTCCCGCTTACAAGATTGCAGAGGATGATCAATTTTTGGCTTTTTTAGATATTAGCCCGTTGGCGAAGGGACATACTTTGGTTATTACTAAGGACGAATACGATTATGTATTTGATATTGAGGATGATGTCATAGGAGAGTACATGTTATTTACAAAAAAAGTCGCTAAGGCTATAAAAGCCGCAATACCTTGTATAAAAGTAGGTATGTCAGTGGTAGGACTAGAAGTTCCTCATGCCCACATTCATCTTATTCCAATCAATAGTGTTTCAGAAATGAATTTTTCCAAAGAAAAACTTAAGTATGCCGACGATGAGATGGCAGAGATAGCGAAGAAGATAAGAGTATTTGTGCAACTGTAATTTTCCTCTCATAAAGTCATTTGTAAGGACTTTATAAAATTTCTTTTTATAGGATGCTTTTGTGGTAAAGGTTTAGGTTTTATTATCCTGGTTCTTATGATAATATACAAAGTGTTAAGAATCACTAGAGAAAAGTAACTTTGAGCATAGCTTTTTTCCTCTATTAGCATAGAATAGCTTTATTATTTTCAACTGTAGCTTTTAGGGTTTATAGAAAAAAGTTTTAAGTTTGGTGTTTGTATTTCGCCTGCATTATTCATTAGATATTTAAGTGGTTAATTGAAAAAGTTAAAATTTTAAATAAAAAAGGGGCACGAGGCCCCTTTATACAATGAATGATATTATAATTTACATCATCAGTTAATAATAACAACTTTTAGTGATTGTTGGCCTTCAGATGTGCGAAGATTGAGCATGTACAATCCCGATTTTAATTGTGAAATATCATTGTCATATTTTTGTAATCCCTCAGACAATAGGATTTTATTGGAAAACAGGGTTTGACCATTAATATTCATT
The DNA here is from genome assembly GCA_964490495.1 of uncultured Aureispira sp. Classification (GTDB taxonomy): domain Bacteria; phylum Bacteroidota; class Bacteroidia; order Chitinophagales; family Saprospiraceae; genus OLB9. Next base: position 2,434 of record CAZBCV010000260.1, read on the forward strand.
AGTGAAATCTGAGCATTCGTTGTCACCTTACTTTCTATTAAGTACACCAAATTATTGGATACAGGGTTGGCAATCAATTGAATAGTTGAATTTATATTTCTCTGGCTATCGTTGGTTTTTGAAGAAATACTTCTATAAAAATTATAAAGATTTCCAAAATTTGGACCGTTATCATCTTCTGTTGGGCCAAAAACATCACAATTGTTTAATACATAGTCCATGAATAGAGAATCTGACGAAAATAATGGCGCGTTAGTTATACATTCTGGAAGTTCAATATTGCATGACTGGTTCAATGCCAACAGTATTTCTTGAAATAACATATCTGCCTCTATGATTAAATCATCAAAACACTCAATGTCACCAAAATCAATTACATTAGAATCTTCGCATAAATCATCAGTAACAACGGTCATACCGTAACATGTAGCAAAACATGCATTGGGGACCAAACAAGTGTGTCCTAAACTATCTTGTGCGCATATCCATGGTAAACTATTATCGAACGGACATTCACATTCAAAAATAGGGTTTC
>CAZBCV010000261.1:0-2960 GCA_964490495.1 uncultured Aureispira sp.
AACCACCATCGGCTCCACGAAGTTGCGCTCAACCACCATATACCCAAAAAGTAAAACCATTTATGAAAGCCATGATGGCAGTGGCTATGATAGCCCAAAAGTGGCGCCATGACCCTGTGAAATTAGTTGAAGACATTATCAAAATATTTTCTGTATTTCAAAACGAACTCGAAGATAGAAACTTTTTGCAGCAAACATTTGTTAATATGTTGTTGGCATCAGAGGTACAACCTGAAAGATGTTCAAAAAGCTAGAAAAGATATTTGAATCTATACAAACTCAGGAAGAGCGGAACAATTTTGATTTTATTTTCGTTTACATCATGAATGCGACAAAAAAAGAAGATAAAATCATAGAATTAATACAAAAAAATATCACTAAACCCTTAAATAAACAATTTATGACACTATATGAATCTGCAATAGAAACTGGCGAACAAATCGGCATCCAGAAAAAAGAAATAGAAGTTGTACTAAAATCATTTGACAATGGCATTTCCATACCTTTGATATCTAATATTACTAATTTGAGTGAAGAGGAAGTGATGGAGATATTGAGAGAGCATGGGAAAATTCAGTAAGCAGTGGGCAGTTTGCAGTGGGCAGTAGGCAGTGAGCAGTTTTCTGGTGTCAGTGGAAGACTGAATGGTCGCGGCTGCAATTCGAGAATTGTGTTCCTCAATAGGCATCCCAAATATTAGACAACACTTCACTTTATTTAGATTGGATTTCATGCAAATGAAATTAGACAAAAAAATTGTATCACAAATATTTAAAATAGAAAAGTACAACTCATTTGTGGTACTGTGTTTCTTCAAAAAGTTTTAAAAATATTCATTCCATATATTAAACATTTCAGGTATTTAAGGCTTTTATATACCTAAATTAATAGTATGCGAACATTTATATTTTTATTGACTTTAGTCTTTTCTGTAGGTATTAGTGCTCAAAGTATAGAATTGGTGCCAATAAAGTCTGGACTGAGACAACCTACCGACATTGCACACTCAGGTATCGAGGGAGATAATCGGCTGTTTATTGTGGAAAAAACGGGTATTATTCAAGTTCTTGACCAACGAACCAATGAATTGACTGAGTTTTTGAATATCCGTTCTAGTGTGAATGCACAAGCCAATGAAAGAGGTCTTTTGGGTCTGTGTTTTCACCCAGATTATCAAAACAACGGTTACTTTTTTGTACATTACACCAATGCGCAAGGCAACAGTGTCATATCACGATTTAAAAATTCTGACAATGGTAGCATTGGCGATTCTGGCAGTGAGAAAATAATATTATCAGTTCCCCATCCCTTCAACAATCATAATGCCGGTGATTTGGAGTTTGGAAATGATGGCTACCTTTACATTGGAATGGGTGATGGTGGAAGTGGTGGTGACCCACAAAATAGGTCTCAAAATCCAAAAACTTTATTAGGTAAAATGTTGCGCATCGATGTCAATACAGAAGACGCACCTTATTTAATACCTAACGGCAACCCCTATTCAGGCCAGTCAGATACACTTCCTGAAATTTGGGCTTTAGGATTGCGTAACCCATGGCGATTTAGTTTTGATAGGGCACTCAATGATCTTTGGATAGCAGATGTTGGGCAACAAAATTGGGAAGAAATCAATAAAGTATCAGCCACAGAGGCGGGTTTGAATTATGGATGGAGATGTTATGAAGGCAATGCCCGCTTCAACTTCGGAGGCTGCAATGATGCCATAGGATATACCTTCCCCATCCATGTTTATCCCAATAGATTTGATGTAGGCTGTTCGGTGACTGGTGGATTTGTATATCGTGGACAACAAGAAACTGATTTGATAGGAAAGTATATTTACGCTGACTTTTGTACAGGTATCTTTTGGGCATTGTCGCAAGAAGCTGGTGGTATGTGGAAAAATGAAACCTTGGGTCAATTTCAAACCCAAGAATTTGCTACGTTTGGAGAAGATGTAGCAGGTGAACTTTATGTAGCAGGTTTAGGTAATGGAACTATTTATAAAGTGAAGTCCCTCACTAGTTCAACCTCTAAGGAACTAAAGGAAGAAAATATTAGCTTATCACCTAATCCAGTCACTGATTTTTTAACTTTAACAGGTTTAGAAGAAATTGAAACGCTCCCTTTGGGCTACATTTTAGATATTTCAGGCAGAAAAATAAAAACAATTGATCCACAAAGTTTAAAAAATTCAAGTGTAAATGTGAGTGATTTGCCATCTGGTCTATATTTTTTAGAATTTGAAAATCCCAAAATTGAGCGGCTTAAATTTATCAAACAATAAAGAATATTGTGTATGAGAATCATTTTTATGGGCACACCCGATTTTGCTGTACCTTCTTTAGATATTTTGGTCAAAAATGGATACAATGTAGTTGCAGTCGTGACCAGCCCTGATAGTTTTGGTGGACGTGGTGGAAAACAGCTTTTAGTGTCTGCTGTCAAAAAATACGCTGTGGAGCACGGCATAACCGTTCTACAGCCAGAAAAACTTAGGAATCCTGAATTTTTATCTCAGCTCAAGGCACTCAAAGCGGACATACAAATAGTAGTTGCTTTTAGAATGTTGCCTGAAATTGTATGGAATATGCCTCCTTTGGGTTCGTTCAATCTGCATGGTTCACTCTTACCTAAATTTCGAGGTGCAGCACCTATTCATCATGCAATAATAGCAGGAGAAAAGACCACAGGTGTGACATTTTTTAAATTGCAGCACGAGATAGATACAGGAGATGTCGTACTTCAAAAAAGCATGGATATAAGTATTAATGATGATGTGGGTACTCTTCATGACAAAATGAAAATATTAGCAGCGGAGGTCGTATTGGAAAGTGTACAAAAAATTGAAGCTAATGATGTGATATTCTTACCTCAAAACGATGGCGAAGCGACGAAAGCTCCGAAAATTTTTCATCATACTTGTCAAATTGATTTCAAACAATCAGTATTGACAGTCT
>CAZBCV010000262.1:0-2948 GCA_964490495.1 uncultured Aureispira sp.
AGAACAAGTTTTTCAGTGTCTAGATTTAAAAAAATAGCATCATTAGCAAACAAAAAACGACCTTCAATTAAATTGTTTTTGGTGGGATTAAATCCGAATTTGGGAATATAATGTGTCTCTATTTTTGCAACAATATTTTCTATAAGTATATCTTCAAATCTAGAATTAAGTACATAAAGATAATTTAGTGATTTATCAATTGTATTATTCCTGTAATTTTTTATTATACCATTTAACAAATCGTATAAATATTGATTATCAATTTTTTTTGAAACAATCATGACGCTATCTATCAGAATATTGTTGGGTTTTAGCTTAATTGTATCGGTTTTTTTCAGGCTATCCAAAATAATGTAAGTATTTATATAGTTTATGTGTGAAGTTTTATAATGTTTACACGTATTAATATAGCTTATTTCTGTCTTTCCACTTTCATTAGTTAAAAAAACATCTTTTTCATTACAATCAGAATAAACTAATAAAAAACTTATAGGTTCGCTTGAATTTTCATCAACAAATATTATATTTTTGATGTTTTGTGCCCCATTGTCTTGCAAATATGTAAAGAAAATAATTAAAATTACTAGTGCCTTATTTTTCATTAGACAAAAACTTACTTTAACCCATCATATACTGTGGTATTCTATTATTATATACGAATGAATCTAACCAAACCCTTATTATTGACTTTTCTTTTTCACTTACAATTCTATTTCTTTCCAAATTTTTTTTAGACTTATTTGAATATATAGCTAAATTATAAATTTCTTTTCCCCCGGATAAAGATTGAAAAATCTTTATCCCTCAAAAATAATGAAAAAAAAGGAAAACAAAGTTGACTCTTGATGTTTTAGTCGCTAGAAAATACTATCTGAAAAATTAAATCATAATTTAATATAAATCAAACAATGATTTTGAATTTTTGCAAACGATTTTCTGTTGCGTATAAAAAAGTCAGCTTCGTCTTCCTTTGAAAGAACTTATAAAAAATTAAGTCTTATTGTTTTATGAATCTAGATTGATATACACTTTCACCTGAAAGTACTTTTATATGGTAAGTGCCTACAGGAAGTTCGTTGATATCAATGATATTTGATGTTTGTTGAACATTTTTAATTATTCTACCCAAATTGTCAATGATTGATACTTCAAGAGGGTTTTCGACATCTAATTCTAATTCAATATATTGTGAAGCAGGGTTAGGCATAACTCTAAAGATTTCAACATTTTGTGTTTCTGCTATCGAAGATGTCTTGTCATACGCTATAAAAATATTTACTGAACTAGGTGATCCTGCATTATTGGCAAAGAAATTGATTTCGTTTCTTAGCTTAGGCTTAATTAGATTTCCATTTGCGTCATATATTTCAACTCCCGGCACTGGATGTGCAGCAGGATTAAAGCGAGAAAGCCCTCGACCCACTCTACTATTGACGGTCATTCTCATACAAGAAATATCCAAATCTGCAATATCAATTTTGTATTCAAAAGTTTTGTTGGCATCAGGGCCACCTAAACCCGAAGAATTTTGATTTCCTTCTTCGTATGTGGCATAAAACAAATCATTATTTTTATCGTCTCGAATCACCCAATCAATATCACCAGGATAAGAGTCAGTAGTGAATTTTACTGTGATGAAGTTACTAGAAGCAGTAGGCTTATACCACTGTGCAGATGCAACAGGAATATCCACTTCTTCTCCATTTAAGGCATTGAGTTTGAAAGATATATTCGTAGATTGCCTGAGTGTTTGTGCGGGAACAGATAACCTTCCAGTTGAAAAAACATTGACTGGTGTGGTCACTTTATTACTGATGATGGAGTCATTGAATTCAGCCACTACATCAAAGTTAGAAATTGGCATTGAACCTATATTCATGAAGCCAGGTCTTTGATTAAAATTAGCCGAAGTACAAAATGTTCTGTCATCTATTCCTGTGGTCAAAATTAAATCTACTTCCGCTGTTGGCATCAAAGCCCTTTCCCACATAGAGCGATTATTTCTGAAATTTCCAACTTCAAAAACCGATCTGTCAGGTCTGATGATATAGATGGTAGGAAAAGCGTCTATTCGCATAGCCGAATTGAATGTATGATTGTCTATGATGGTATAAGGAACACCCGCTGTCCAATCACCAATAGTTCTAGAACCCCTACCAATGAGGTCATCATTTGTTGTGGAACCATCAGCTTCTATGGCATAGAGTCTGATTTGGTCTGTTCCATTGGGGCCAAATTCATTGTGCAAATTTTTCATCAACCCACTGTTATGGAAATTCCAACAAGGACCACACCACGTGGCAAAAAAGTCCAATACGACCGACTTACCCGCATCTAAATCTGCCCAAATGTCCACATCATTGCCTTTGATATCTTTGGTGACTATGTTGACAGGCATTTTAGCTCCACTTGTCAGTTGTGCCCACATACATTGTGTCATTAAAACTAACGCTAAAGAAAGTAAAAACTGTTTCATAAATTAGTATTTTTGATTTAAAGGTGATAAAAAGCATCATAAACTCCCCATCTTTGGCGAGTTTAATAATTGCAGCGTAAAGTTAATCAAAACTTATTATAATAATCAATAACTCATTGAATTTTAACAAAATTTTCTTTGAAAAAAGGTTTCCAAAATCAAAAAAGGAGAACTGCAATAATACACAGTTCCCCTTTTTATGATTTTTTAATAAAGCTTCTCAAAAAAGCTCTAGACAAGTTTTATTGTTTAACAAATCTTGATTGATATACTTTATCTCCAGTTTTTGTTCTAACAGTGTAAGTACCTACTGGCAATTCATTGATCTCAACAGTATTAGAATATTGTTGAAGATTTTTAACTACTCTACCCAAATTATCAATGATAGAAATATCTAAAATATTGTCAGAAGCAATTTCTATTTCTATGTAATGTGAAGCAGGGTTAGGTTTGATACGTGAAAGCTCTACTG
>CAZBCV010000263.1:0-2933 GCA_964490495.1 uncultured Aureispira sp.
ATGCCATACCAGAAATATTTTTAGTATTTGATAGCATCAGATGTTTTCAAGATTCCATTTTAGTAAAAGCCACATCTGATATAGCCATTGATAGATTTGAGTGGACTCAAATAGGAGGAGGCCGCAAAACAGGAACCGAAGTGTATTGGTATGAAGGTGGGGAATATTCAATAACAGCCATAGGTCAAAATCAATGCAGAAACACCCAACAATTCACCATTGAATATGATACTATTGCGCCTAGATTTACAATACAGCCTTTCCCTACTCTCACTTGTAAAGATTCGGTTTTTTTCATGAATATAGCTACCTCCAATATCTATAAAAACATTATTTGGATGCCCAATAATTTTTCAGCAGATAGTCTTAGGATAAGTGCCCCCGGCATCTATACTGCCACTATGGTAGGCCTGAATGATTGCGAAACCCAAGTAGAGGCTCTTGTGATTGAAGATAAGGAATACCCCTTATTTGATGTTTCAGCATCTATCATCAATTGTAGAGATCAAATATCTAGAATCAGACTTACACCTCTCAATGATTTTGAAGAAATAAGATGGGATAACAGTAGAAACCCCATAGACAACGCCAACAATGCTACCATGGTGAGCACATCTTTTGATGGTACATACTATTTTGAAATTGAAAATGAGGAAGGATGTATCTCTTTTGGAGATATAGAAGTAATGAGTGACATTGAAAAACCAGCCATCACAGATTCGCTAGCTGAAATTATTACCTGTAACAATCCCTGTGCAAGCTTAAAAATATCTTCCTCAGATAGTATCATTAGATATTTGTGGAATGGTCCCGAGTTAGAGGATTTTAACGGAACTGATTCTATATGTGTCAATGTACCTGGAGATTATTTTTTGCAGGTGACAGGTGCTAATTTTTGTATAGAAAATGTGACATTTTCAGTAGAAATTGATGATCAAACGCCAATAGTTACCACATATACCGATACACTGACTTGCGAAAAGGGTAAAGTCACAATTGGTGTCGAATCTACAGCCACAGACTTGTTTTACGAATGGAATGGACCTGATTTTTTGGTAGAAAATGATGATGAACAAATTGTAACAGTACCCGGAATATATAATGTAAAAGCGATTGCCCCTAATGGATGTTTTTCAGAAAAAATTATTACTGTAGAGGGTGATTTCGAAAAACCTATAATTCTCATTGATAGCATCATAATCCTCCCCTGTGATTCGTCAAGAATAACGCTAAGCGTAGTTTCAGAAAAGCCTTTATTTAGATATAGATGGAACTTACCTGACGGTCAAATATTGAATAATTCGACTGTATTGACCAATGTTTTGGGAGATTATTCCGTTCAAGCCAGTGGGCCAAATGGATGCTTAAGCGATTCTATATTCTTTAAAATAATACCTGATAATGGAGATTTGGGACTGTCTTTTGCAACAGATACAGTCACTTGTATTCAAAAAAATGTACCTCTCAATATTTTCAGTTCAAGACCTAATGTCTCTTTCACCATCACTGCACCTGACAATGCAACTCTCAGAGAAGCCAATAATTTAGTGAGCCTTGACGGTCGATACCTAGTGATAGCTAGAGATATCAATGGATGCATTGACAGTATAGAAATCACTGTACCTATAGATACATTACACCCTACAATAATATTGGATTCGATGGGGCAGATTCTTTGTTCATCTCGCTCTGTCATATTGAATGGTAATGGCTCAACGCAAGGAAACTCAATAGAAACGTCATGGCAAGGAAATCCTATAAATTTTGTAAAACTGAGCGACTATGCCATAGAAGTGAATGAACCGGGAGATTATGTTTTTACTATTATCAACAATAATAATGGGTGTGTCACCACACGTCAATTTACAGTGGAAGAAACACCTTCGCCTTTCAATAGTTTGGGTGAAGTGATAGTGCCTCCACTGTGTGATCAAAGTCCTACAGGAACTATCTTTCTCCAAGATATGAATGGTTCGGCACCTTATGTTGTATTTATTGGTGACAAAAACGTGGGAAGCCAAAATGTATTTTCAGATCTAAAACCAGGTATATACTCTTTTGAAGTCATAGATGATAAGGGGTGTACCTTTGAAATAGACTTAGAAATACCCGCGCCTCCACAATTTGATCTCAATTTACCCACAGTAATCAATGTAGCTTTTGGAGATTCTGTAACACTATCTCCACAATTTAACTCTTCTATACCGTCTAATGCTATTATCAATTGGTATCAAAAAGATATTTTATTGTGCGAAAATTGTCCAGAATTTACATTTCTGCCCACACAAAACTCTTATTATCAAGTTGAGTTTTCTATAGAAGGCCAATGCAAAGAAGAAGCTGAAGTATTGATACAAGTAAATAGACAAATGTTCAATGCTATACCCAATATATTCAAACCTAATTCAAATAGCGGAAACAACCTTTTCTATATACCACAAACCAGGGGAATAGAAAGTATCCAACATATCTATGTGTTCGATAGGTGGGCCGAAAATGTTTTTAAAGCAGAAAATGTTTTGCCAGGCGATATGTCGTGGGGTTGGGATGGCACATTCAAGGGCCGTGACTGCCAACCTGGTGTTTATATCGTCATAGCAGAATGGAAGCTTGTTGATGGCACTATCATTAAGTACAAAGGCGATGTGACTTTGGTGAGGTAATGTGATTCTCAGTTTTGGCTTTTATTTTTATTGGGTTATCCAGCTTTTGATTTTTCGTTACTACATGAAATTTTAGATTCGTTCGCATATTTAATCTTCTTTTTCTTTTTTCTTGATAAAAAAGAAACAAAAAATCAAGCCTGCCTGCCTTGACGGTTCGGCGAGGCAGGGAAATGAGAGGATGGGGGAATGATGATTTTAGATTTTAGAATTAGGATTTACGTTTGCGGTCAGGAGACCGCTGGATATTATTCCCAAAGTCAGTTACTT
>CAZBCV010000264.1:0-2917 GCA_964490495.1 uncultured Aureispira sp.
GACATCGGCTCGCCGTCAATCCAGAGCGTAGGAACGAAGTTACCCTCGAAGTCGCCGCCCTTACCCACGACCCAGCCAGCGTCGTTGATGTCATTCGCGTCGGCTGTGAATGCCCGGTTGACGCCGTTCAGGAACCGGCCCTCCCCGTTGTGCCAGATAAAGGAGATGTTGGGATTCCCGCTCAGTGTTCCAGCCATCGTCGCGAACTGGTTGATCCCCCTTGGAACGACTCCGAGATCCGGCGGCGCTTCAATCTGGATCATCGCGTAGGGCGGAGGCCAGACGGGCTGGGCGAATGCACTGGTCGCGGACAAGCCAATCGCGAGTACGCATGAAGTTGCGAATGGTTGAGTGTTCATTGAAACCTCCGATGTGATCGGTGTGAGATCGTAATCAGCAAAGTGCAGCGCAGGCCTTTCAACCTGCGCCGCTCACGATCGCCTTCAGTCGCAGCCGCAACTGCCGTTGAACGGCTCATTGGGATGCGGGTCGAAGCCGCTGTAGGGGATGTACGATGCGCCCGACGCCGCCAAGCCCTTGGCGACATTGGTCAGCTTCTCGTAGTTCGTCTCGAGCATCCACGGCTCATCTCCGGAATAGACATGCTGCGCGCGGACAACAGTGACATCCCACTGGTCCGGGTTCTCCTTGTTACCTTGCTGGAATCTCCCAAAGCAGGCGTGACGCAGGAGGCCGTCGAATGCGGCGAGATCATCGTCGATGAGGTCTTCCATGGTCCGATCGGTGAATGTGTCTTCGGCCCACCCGTCGATGAACTGCTCCCAGGTCGTCTCGATGTTCCCCGGGATGTCCTTCGTATAGTCGATGAGATCGTTCCGGTTGTTCCCGGCCCAGGTCGTGGTCGGCACGGGGCTCCACTCCAGCGCTGTGATGGCGAAGGGGGGATCCCAGATGTTCTCCTGTTCGCCGGAGTTGCCTTCGAGCAGGCGGTCGAGGGCCGTGAAAACGCCGGATCGTTCCTCCGGGTTGTTGTAGTGCAGGTGGATGTCCACCGCGGCGCCGTTGCGGTTGCCGAACGCGACGGTGCACTGCACGGCGAAGGCATTGCGGTCCGCGTCCGTTGTGAAAGGCGGTTCGATGCTGCCTGACCAGCCGCTGTTCACCAGGCCCTGGTAGATGGCTGGCGTGATGATCTGCAGCGGCCGGCCCGCCAGCGCCGAAGCCTCGCGCACCGCATCCGCCTGCCTCTGCATCCATTCGAAGACCGCCTCGCACGCCGGAACGAAACAGGTGTTGGACAGTTCCCGCATCGTGCCGGTGCAGCCGCCGAGATCGACATAGTACTCGCCCGGCCCGCCGAAGATCTCGTTGCCGAACTGAATATAGTCGATGTCGCGGCAGTATTTGCTCACGAAGCAGCGCAGATCGGCCAGCATCGCTTCCTGCGTCTGCGCATCGGGAATGTAATCAAAGTCTTCGTCCGTTGGCCACGGCGTGCGGATCATTACAACGATCTCCTTGCCCTGGTGGTTCTCGTTGTCGTGCCCGCCGAGGTAACTCAGCGCGCTTCGCCAGGTTGCGCATTCCTGCGAATCGTTCAGAATGGACGCAAGAACTGAGTAATTCGAGTGCATCCGCACCACCGTCATGTTGGCCACATCCTGCACCAGGTTCTCATGCGGCCTGCGGGTCACCGCATACATCCCAACCCGCATCTTGGTTTGTGAATCCAGCACCCAGTTCCCATCGCCATCAAGTTCCGGATCCTCGATGATCTCCCGGTAGTCCGGAGTCCCGTCGTTGTTGCGGTCAAAGGGCACGAGCAGGATGACGACATCAACGGTTGTCGTTTCGCCAACATATCGCTTCGTCTTGCCCGCGATCCAGCCAGGGTCGTTGATGGCGAAATACGCCAGGTGCGAAGAACTGTACTCCCCCACGGCCGCTCCGAAGGGAATGCCCGTCACACTGTCGAGCGAAAAGGACTGAAGTTCACCTTGGCCATCTTCGTAAAAGAGCGTCTTCTTGGCGACGACTTCGTTGTGCTGGTTGAGACCGACGGCCTTCTGGCCGGCGCCCGTCAGGCCGAGAGACTCGACGCCCTCCCAGCCTCCCTGCCCGTCGGGGCGCCAGAGGATGTAGGTATAGGGGCTGTCGTCGCCGCGGGATCCGACGATCCAGTAGCTCTCGTTGATGATGAAGGGCGTATCGGTGTGCTGCGCTGTCGGATCGATCTCGATCGCCTGGAACTCTTCCTCGACATTATCCCACGCCCACACCACGGGATGCGTCTCCAGCGGGAATCCCACGGTGTCCATCGAAAGCCCGATGATCAGCGGCAGCGCCTGCGAATCGCCATTGTTAATGCCGGATGCCGCCGTCGCATCCTGACCCGGCAAGGGCGGCAGCGGCACCCAGGAAGATCCCGCCACCAGACCGACCGGGTCGCCGGCATCCACATCGAATCCCGCCATTTCGCCATAGTCGATGGACCAGACCTCGAGCTTCTCCCCAAGATTCACCCCGAGTTCGTACTCCTCCTCCTCATCATCCCAGAGCCAGATGCGCCCCTTGAGGCTGCCGCCTGAGCCGGAGTAGCCCACAACCGCGCCCTCGTTGTTGATGTCCGTTACATAGGTGGCGTGCCCCTCGCTGACTTCGAGAATGTGCCACGCGCCATCGCGGTGGACCGCGCCGCGAATGCCCGATCCGGAAACAACCAGGCGACAGAGGATGTGTCCGTCGTTGTTGACATCGTGCACGAGAGAGAGCGTGCTTCCCGATGGCGGTGCAATCTCCAGCCACTGAAATGCCCAGTCATCCCCTCGCGCGGCATCAACCGTTCCTGGCAGCACAGCCGCACCAAAGAGAAAGAGAGAGCCGAAATGGGTTCGAATTCTGTTCAGCACACGGTTCTTCATAGCCTTGCTCCTGTCCGGTCCAGAGGGTGAAGGGG
>CAZBCV010000265.1:0-2905 GCA_964490495.1 uncultured Aureispira sp.
GGAATTCGATATAAGTGCGCTGTTTTTACAAATATTACTCACGATCATTTGGATTACCATGGAGACATGAAGCAGTATATAGAAGCTAAAAAACTTTTGTTCGATCATTTAGATGATGATGCTCTGGCCTTGGTTAATGCGGATGATAGAAATGGTAAAGTTATGTTACAAAACTGTAAGGCTCAAAAAAAATCCTTTGGCTTACATTCTATGTGCGATTTTAAAGCTAAAATCATCGAAAGTTCTCTTTTGGGTCTTCATTTAAAACTTAATGAAAAGGAAGCTTTTTTTAGGATGGTAGGTGAGTTTAATGCCTACAATCTTTTAGCTGTCATCGGTGTAGCAAATTTTTTAGGAGTAAGTCTGGAAACTGCCATCAAAGAATTAAGTGCTTTAAAAGGAGCAGAAGGGCGTTTTGAAGTGATACGTGCTGAAAGCAGCAAAAAAGTCGGAATCGTCGATTATGCGCACACACCTGATGCATTGGAAAATGTGCTCAAGACTATTCAAAAAGCCAAAATGAGTACAACTGACATAGTTACAATCATTGGTTGTGGTGGAAATAGGGATAAAGACAAAAGACCTAAAATGGCTCAGATAGCTTGTATTTATTCTGGTAAAGTGATACTCACAAGCGATAATCCACGAAATGAAAACCCAGAAGACATATTGGATGATATGGAACGAGGGATTTCAGAAGAAATGAAAGGTAAAGTACTTAGGATTTCGGACAGACTTCAGGCAATAAAAACAGCAGTAATGATCGCAAGCAATAGTGACATTATTCTAGTGGCAGGTAAAGGTCACGAAAAATATCAAGAAATAAAAGGAGTAAAGATTCCTTTTGACGATAAAAAAATACTTGAAGAGATATTGATGTAGTCTGCGGGACTATAATACAATATTTTCAAAAGTATAAAGATTTAGGTTCTATTATCATTCTCAGGTTGGTTTAACAGTGGCAGTATGATCTTTTTGGAAAAAGTTTCAAATTGCGTACTGCTCTGTTAAATATTTTAAATTTCGATGTAATAAAAAATCGATTTTAGCCCTAGCTTGGGACGAATTCTAGTATTATTTTTCTAAAATATATCATAGAATATTACCTAAATTTCAATACAAATAATTTAAAAATAAACAGTCAATTTATATATAGCAAATGTTGTACCACTTTTTTGAATACCTAAAAAATTATTATGATATACCAGGCGCAGGCTTGATGCAGTATATCACATTTAGGGCTGCATTTGCCATGATTTTGTCACTTTTAATATCTTTAGTTTTTGGTGGCAAGATAATTAGTTCTTTGAAACGATTGCAAATAGGAGAGTCTGTCAGAGACTTAGGGCTTGATGGTCAAAAAGCCAAAGAAGGTACACCTACCATGGGTGGTATCATTATTATCATGGCCATATTGATACCTTGTCTGTTGTTAGCCAAACTCAACAATGTTTATATCTTATTAATGATATTTACAACCGTGTGGCTAGGTTTGATAGGAGGTGCTGATGACTATATCAAAGTTTTTCTAAAGAATAAAGATGGTCTCAGTGGCAAAACCAAAATATTTGGCCAAATTATTTTAGGACTTGTAGTAGGAATAGTAATGTTGGTGTCTAAAGATGTTGTAGTCAGAATGCCTTTAGATGTTGCCAAAGCTGGTGGATATGAGATCACAAAAGAGTACTCTATTCCTATGCCAAAGGTAAACGATGTGTCAAGAGTCACAGAAATGGCTTATGTGAAAACAACAATGACCAATGTACCCTTTTTTAAAGGCAATAATTTTGACTATAAAAGTTTAGTAAGTTTTGGTGGAGACAATGCAGGATTATTTCTATCTATATTTTTTGTTATTATAGTGGTATTTATAGTAACTGCTATTTCCAACGCCGCTAATCTAACAGATGGAATAGATGGTTTAGCATCAGGAGTGTCTGCAATTATTGGTGTCACTTTAGGAATATTTGCCTATGTCTCAGGAAATACGATTATAGCCGAATATCTTAATATTTTATATATCCCTTTTTCTGCGGAATTGGTGGTATTTTCAGCTTGTTTTATTGGAGCATGTATTGGGTTTTTGTGGCATAATAGTTTTCCTGCCAAAGTTTTTATGGGTGATACGGGTAGTTTAACCATAGGTGGTATAATAGCTGTTTTGGCTATTTTGTTGAGAAAGGAGCTTTTATTGCCGATATTATGTGGGATATTTGTAGCAGAGAATTTATCTGTTATCCTACAAGTGTCTTACTTTAAATACACCAAAAAGAAATATGGCGAAGGCCGTAGAATATTTAAAATGTCACCTTTACACCATCATTTTCAAAAATCTGGAATGCATGAGTCAAAGATTGTGACGAGATTTTGGATCATAGGTATTTTATTGGCAGTAGTGACTGTCATGACTTTAAAGATTAGATAAATATGCAAAGTATAGCAATTATAGGAGCGGGCGAAAGTGGTGTAGGAGCAGCTATTCTTGCAAAAAGTAAAGGATTAGATGTTTTTGTGAGCGAATACGGTACTATCTCCGAAGCTTATAGAACCGAACTTTTACAAGAAAACATCCTCTTTGAAGAAGGAGGACATGATTTTGAAAGATTGTTGAAGTGTGATGTGGTAATTAAAAGTCCGGGAGTACCAGATACTGCACCGATAATAAAAGCTTTTATCGAAAACAAGATTCCTGTAATTTCTGAGATAGAATTTGGACACAGGTTTTATGCAGGTATGACTTTGGCGGTGACGGGTTCCAATGGTAAGACCACTACTTCGGGGCTATTGTATCATATGCTAAAATCAGCAGGTAAAGATGTTGCATTGGGGGGCAATTATGGCAAAAGTTACGCCCGAATATTGGCTGAAGGTTCACCTGATGTGATGGTGTTAGAAGTATCAAGTT
>CAZBCV010000266.1:0-2894 GCA_964490495.1 uncultured Aureispira sp.
ATCATTCTTTATGAAAGCAAGAATTTATTTGTTTTTAGTTTTTAGCTTCTGTTTCTCATTAGAAATGGCAAGTCAAATTGATGGTATTGTATTTAGAGATTTTAATGGCAATGGTAGTAGAGATAACACAGCTTCTTTCTCTGAGCCTTTAGTTTCAGGAATTACAGTCACTGCTTTTCCTTCGACAGGCAGTCCAGTTACCACTTTGACTAACAGTAGTGGAGCTTACAGTTTTACAGGCTTGAGTCTGCCAGTAAGAATAGAGTTTAGTGGTTTAGATGGATTAGATTATTCTTCCGTTGTAGGAAGTGGTTCACAAACTAGTGTACAGTTCTATACATCATCTACCACGACGGCTAATTTTGGTATAAATTACCCGAACGACTATTGTCAAGCCAATCCAACCGTGGCAATACCGTGTTATGATGTAGGACCTGCTAATGGAAATTATCCTGCTTTAGTACGTACACCCTATTTACTCAATGGTGCTATCACATCTTTGGCAACATTCGGACAGATTGGTGCAACGTGGGGCACTGCATACCATAAAGAAACAAAAACAATATTTAACTCTGCTTTCTTAAAAAGACATGTTGGTCTCGCACAGGGGACAGGTCATATATTTATGTCACATGCTACCTCTGGTTTTATCGGAAGTTTTGATTTACAAGGGGTAAATGGAATAGACTTAGGTAGTGTTACCAGAACAGCGACTGGAGATAATGGCATTAATGCAACAACTGGAGGTATAGATCTTGATGCTTTTGTTAAAGTAGGAAAGGTTAGCTTTGGTGATATTGACATTTATAATCAAAAAACTTTGTTTGCCGTAAATTTAAATTCTAGATCATTAATTGCGGTTGACGTTTCAAATGTGTCACTTCTACCAACTGATGGCACAGCAGTTTCATCGTCATTAGTACAAGAATATACATTATCTTTACCATCTTGTGATGGTGGTATTATGAGGCCATTCGCATTAAAAATACATAAAGGAATAGGTTACTTAGGTACTGTTTGTGACGCTTCTATCAGTGAGAATTCATCAGATTTAGGTGCTTTTGTATACACCTTTGATCCTGAAAATCCAGGTGGAGGACTTACAGAAGTATTAAGTTTAGATCTTAATTATCCGAGAGAAGATGCAGGTTTTTTTGGTACAGCAGGTGCTTACCCAAGTGCATGGAGACCATGGAAAGATGTATATGCCGCCCAAGGAGAAAGACATGTTTCGCCTATTTTTGGAGATATTGAATTTGCAGAAGATGGGTCAATGATTATTGGTCTTTCAGATAGAGTAGGGGATCAATATGGTGCCCAAGCTCCTATACCCGTATCTGGAACTACAACATTGGTTGATAAATTTTCAGCAGGGGATGTTCTAAAAGCTTGTAATGTAAATGGGGTTTTCGTTATGGAAGGTACTACTGGTGCATGTCCTGTTAATGATCAAAATCCCGGTGGTGCTTTGCTAAAAAACGGAACTAATGCTCCTGACGGGTACTCAGGCAATGGAGAATTTTTTTGGAGTGAATTTTATAGGAGATCAGATTCAGGTCATGGTCATGGAGAGTTGGCTTTGGGAGGATTAGCTGTTTTGCCAGGAACAAAAGAAGTATTAACAGTTATGTACGATCCTTTAAACTTTGGACAGCAAGGAATGGCCAGATTTAGTACTGTAACTGGTGGACGAGGAGGGCAGATTGTACTAGTAAATAACCCAGGGCCTCTGAATAAAGCGAATGGTTTAGGAGATGTAGAACTATTATGTGATGCAGCTCCTATCCAGATTGGCAACCGCGTATGGGTTGACAACAATTTAAACGGCGTTCAGGATGCAGGTGAAGCACCGATATCAGGAGTCACCGTACAGCTTGTAAAAGATGGCAATGTTATAGCTACCGCGATTACTGATACCAATGGCAATTATTATTTCAGCAGTGCCACAGGAACAAGTACGGCTTCCGCCATTTACGGCATTACAGAACTTATGCCCAACATGCAGTATATCGTGAGAATACCTAACGTACAAGGCAGTAGCAAACAAGCTGCTTTAGGAGCCAATAGTCTCACCATAGCCAATAATGACCCTACAGCCAATGGAGATGCCAGAGACAGTGACGGTATCTTAGTAGGAGATAATGCAGATGTCACTGTTATGACATCAGATATAACTACAGCAGGAGCCAATAATCATACTTTTGATTTTGGTTTTGGGCCCGTCTGTCAGCTCACCATCACCTCCGCCACCCCTTCTACTTGTAATCCATCCAACAATGAATACACCCTGACAGGCACTCTGACTTTTACAGACGCACCTACTTCAGGCACACTGACAGTAAGCATATCAGGAGGAGGTAGTCAAGTATTTACTGCACCATTTACGAGCCCGCAAGCTTACAGTATCTCTGGTCAGACAGCAGATGGCATGATGAAGACAGTGACAGCGGTATTTGGTGAGGATCCAGCTTGTGATGCGAGCGAGACCTTTATGGCTCCAGATGCATGTTTAGTATTACCATGCACCATGGAACTTTCAGCATCTCCGGGCGCATGTGTTCCGGCTAATAATCATTATACTTTGACAGGAACGGTTAGTTATACCAATCCACCCGCTACAGGCACTTTGACAGTAAGCATGGCAGGAGGAGGCACACAGACGTTTACAGCGCCATTTGGTAGTTCAGTGAGTTATAGTATATCAGGTCTTAATTCTGATGGGCAAACGAAAGTAGTTAGCGCATCATTTTCGGACAAATCCTGTGCTGAAAGCAGTAATTATACAGCGCCGCAGCCCTGTTTATGTCCGACGGGTAGATGTGGTACGGTTACGGTGACACAGTTTTAAATTAATTTAATATAGTATAAAAATTAAATATTATGAAAGCAAGAAT
>CAZBCV010000267.1:0-2803 GCA_964490495.1 uncultured Aureispira sp.
TTTAAGCTCTATGCTGTATCCAGCATTAGCAATAGGATTTCCCATTATTGCAAATAAACTTGAGAAAGGTGAGCATGTAAGTTTATCTAATGGGTTCGACGGATTTCAAAAATTAGTACCTTTTATCATTTATGGCTTAATGCTTTTTTGCATTACGCTATTATTCTATTTAGTGATAGGTGGATCAACACTTTTTACTTTGATGCTTGGTGGAGGTGTTGGTAAAGATCCAGCTGCATTAATTGACTTTATAACGAGTAAAGGTGTCTTTTTAATAATTAGTATGTTGCTTTTTTCAATTGTATATAATCTAACCATAATTTATTCCAGTTATTTTATCTACTTCGAAAATATGCAACCTTTGGATGCGTTAAAGGCTAGTGCTCAATTAGCTTTTAAAAACCCATTACCAATTTTAGTATTCATCGTTTTGTCAGGTATTATTGTCTTTATTTCAATGTTGTTGATTGTATTTCCAGTTTTTGCTGCTATTCCTATAATTTCTTTTGCCTTTTATGCCGCATGGAAAGATCAAAGTGGTTACGAAGATGGAGAAGATTCATCCTCTAGTGTTATAGATAATTTGGTGTAAAAAGGCACTTTTTTAAGTTATTACTTTGTGCCTCTGAGATCACTTTTGCGATGTCTGACGCTTCTATGTTTTATATTTTTACTGTGGTAAATGCAAAAATAAATACATATCTTTACCCAAAATTGAATATGATATTATCATTCGCATGTCAACATTAAAAAAATATAGTTTCGTTCTAATCGTCATCGCTTTTGCGTGTATCTCGTTCACCCTCAAACCTGATTGGGGCTTTTATTCCCATCGATTGATCAATAAGATGGCTGTTTTTACATTGCCTCAAAATTTATTGCGTTTTTACAAACCACACATAGGGTTTATCACAGAAAGTGCGGTAAATCCTGATATGCGTAGGTATGCAACCAAATATGAGGCTATGCGGCATTACATAGACATAGATCAGTGGGATACGATACCCTTCAGAAAATTACCAAGGGATTTTGAGGAGGCTTTGGTAAAATACAGTTCATTTTATTTAATTAATACCAACGGTGATAGTACAAAGATGAATTTTGCATTTACCAAAGTAGATTCACTGGTAGAAATTACATTTTTAAAAACCAAAGAATCGTTTAGAAAAAAAGATTTCATGGGCTTCATCACCCAAGATCTTATGCCACAATTTTATGATGATGAAATGAAGATTTCTACATTAAAACTCAATTATTGGCTTAAAAAATCTTTTATCGATACAGAAAAATACCCACAACTAGTACTCGTTGATGAATTTACAGAACACGGGATTCTACCTTATTATATAGAACAAGGGTACAAAAAACTGGTCAGAGCCTATCTCAGTAAAGACAAAGATCAAATCTTAAGACATGCTGCTGATTTAGGACACTATATCGGAGACTTACACACCCCTCTACACACGGTCAAGAACTATAATGGCCAATTTACTGATCAATTAGGTATTCACCCTTTCTGGGAAAGTAGAATTCCTGAATTATTTGCACTAGAAGAATATGATTTTTATGTAGGAAAAGCAGAAGTTGTTTTAGATGTAAGAAAATACATTTGGGACATTTTAGCAGACACACACTCCAAAGCCTACGATGTATTACGGATTGAAAAAGAATTAAGTACAAAATTTCCACCTGACAAACAATGGTGCTTTGATGTCCGCCTCGATCAAACAGTAAGAATCCAATGCCGCGAATATGCCAAAGCTTATGAAAATGCTCTTAAAGGTATGGTCGAAGAACAAATGACTAAAACCATAAAAGTCACGGGTGATTTGTGGTACTCTGCATGGGTAGAAGCAGGAAGTCCAGATTTGAGAAAATTGGATAAAAATCCTATTGCTGAAGAGAAAATTGTCAATGATCCGAATTTGAATGTGAGGGAGTATTGAGGTAGGTTTTAGGGGTTAGATGTTAGGTGTTAGAGGCTGAGTTTTTAGAGAGTATGGTTAAATTGATTACACTTAAAGGAACTTAATTGAATGTTTATGAGTTTTTAATATAACCTAAAAATCTATAATGGATTTCCTATTACAGCTCAAAATTACTTCAAAATCAAGCGTTACACTCACTTTTTGCTTCGCACCATAGCAGTGGCTATGATTTGTCGCAAATAGTTATACTCTACAAATGGAAATAATCACAAAATTCTGATAAAAACAAGAACTAAATATGTAATCAATACGTTACATTTTCGAAATGCGAGAAATTCTTATATCTGACGAGTGTATTGGCTTTGTATCCACCAATAAAAGGGTTCAAATTAAATTCAAATACTTAATTGAAGTAATTGGAGAACAGAAAATCATTCATAAAGCTATAGTAGATAAGCTTCTGAACACAAGATTTTACGAACTTAGAATTAAAGTAGATAGCCAAATACGAATAATTATTTTTACTATAGATAATGATAGTTTTAACGAAAGTAAAAAAATTATTCTCTTGAACGGATTTCTTAAAAAGAGTAACAAAGATTATTTCAAAGCAGTTAACGAAGCTGAAAAACTTCTCACAAAATATAAAAAAGAATTTTAATAAGATGCTCACAGCAAAGGAATATTTAAATAGAGAAATTGGAAAAGAAGGAAGTCCAGAACGTGGAAAGTTCAAAGAAGAATCCTATACTTATTATTTAAGTGAAATTCTTAAAACAAGAAGGAAGCAACTCAAATGGAGTCAAGAAGAATTAGCAAAAAAAGTAGGTAAAAAAAGACCTTATATCTCAAGAGTTGAAAACGGGGAAGATCTA
>CAZBCV010000268.1:0-2791 GCA_964490495.1 uncultured Aureispira sp.
CGAAGTCAGGAATTTCTGCATAGGTAAGCGGGTACAATTCAAACCTAATAGCCCGTCCTCCCAATAGATTTTCATTTTTTCTTAAAATTTTTCTTGGTGATGAACCCGACAAAATAAATGAAATGTTTTCATTTTCAATCATCCAATGTATCTCATTCAAAAGTTCTGGTAGCTTCTGAATCTCATCCACTATGACAGGTTTGTTTTGATGATTGGCTATACATCTTTGCCTGAATTGCTCAGGACTGTCTAGATATCTTTTGAATTCTTGGCTAAGGAGCAAGTCAATATATAGCGAATCTGAATACTTATTTTTTAAATATGTACTTTTACCTGTTTGCCTTGCACCCCAAAGGAATATAGATAAACCATCATAATCTTTTTGATGGACCTGTCGTTCATACATTTATATTATATTTTGATGGCAAAGTTATGAACTATAATTGACTTAACGTTAAAAATACATGTATTTTTATGTGCTTCCACTAAAAATACATGTATTTTTAGTGGAATTATTATTCTTTTATATGTATAAGCTAACTCTATTGTATCCAGACAGTCTTTGACGTAAGTCCATTCGTTTTCTGAGATATTGGGTAGAGAGAGTGGGATCATTTTTTTTATTCATAAGGCACAAGTTGTAGATATCCGACTGGAATCAGCATGAAACGTACACAAGTAAATGATGATATGTGAGTAAACATCGTTAGTGGAATGTGTGGCTTTCCCAATACTCTTTCGGACTAATAATTTTGGTCTGATTGTATTCCGAAAATGTAAAGTCGTTCGTATTGCCTGTAATAATGAAGTCCGCCTTGCATTCGTCTGCAAGCTCCAAAATCATATTGTCGTCCTTATCCTTGATAAAGTCAATTGTTAGTTTTGGCACAAACTTTTTGGCTTTGGTTTCGATATTTGCAAGCAAGATTTCGGCTTTACCAGAGAAGTCGGCAAATCTTGCAAATTTGGGTCTTGCTAACACTTCATAGTATTCTGCCATTAACTCTTCGGATACACAAAGCAAGAACAAGTCGTCTATAAAAAGTTCGTAAATGATTTTATATGGGTAACTTCTTTGTATAAGCGAAGAAACAATTACATTCGTATCAATGACGATTTTTTGCATTTCTTACCGCTTTTACTTCTTCGCTTATCTCGTCCATAGACATAGAAGATAATCCATGTTTTTCGGCTAAATGTACACTCTTGTTCAAGTTCTGCCGCATTAACTCCCTGCTTATTAGTTCTACAAATTCAGTAAAAGTAAGATTATCTTTATTGATACCAAATTTGGTGAACTCCAAATCGGAGATAGAAATATTGAGCGTTCTCATGTTGTTACTTTTTATTATAACAATACTAGATACTTTTTTGTTTATATTTACATTTTGGAGTCTTGTGTATGGTATTTATTTTATGGGCAAGTTGTATTTAATAGGCTTGAAATATACTGAAGCTTGTTTTCTATTAATCTTTCAGACAGGACTAATGATATATGGTCCACGTTGGTTGATGACTTTTGTACTATTCATAGCTGCAATCCCATATTTTGCACCTGCAAATTCGGCCAGCATATTTTCAAACTGTGTGACATAACTGCCTACAGAAGATATCCATCCGTTGTCTAGACAGTCTTTGACGTAAGTCCATTCATTTCCTGAGATATTGGGTATGGAGAGAGGTATCATTTTATTATTGCTGATTTGATTTTCTTTTATTGGCGTTGCATTCTTTGAATGTAACATATTAGCCTCTTGCAATCGAAGATTACAAGGCCATTAGAATGCCCTCTTTTTTCCACTTTACCTAAACATGTGATCGTCATTTCGAAGAAGCATTAGCGACTGAGAAACCTTTTATTATCAAAAATTTAAAAAAAATCTAAGTTAACAAAGTAGATCTAAACTATCAAAAACATTTTTTCTAATCTTATTTTCTCCTATCGCAATAAAAACATCTTCATCATCAAACGAGTACAACATTTCTGGTCCTAAGTAAGTTAAATTGTATGGGTTAGTATCTTTTGCGGAATTATCGCAATACCCTATAATATTTACCTTGTTTTGAAGTAATATATCGCAGACCACATATGCGTGACCTGAGTAGCCTACTACAATATAAGGAGCATTTTCAAACATCCATCAAATATTTAATATATCTTTTTGCTAATACATCTCTATCAAAATGAAGCTTGGCAAAATTATACCCATTTAGCCCCATTTCTTTGATATTTACATTAATATACGATTCGATTGCGGAAGCAAATTCTTCAGGATTTTCTGGTTCTACAAAAACACCACATTGAGCCTCTTCCACCAATTGGCGAGACACACCATCTATTAAGAGGAAAAGGGGTGTTTTGCATGCCATATAATCAAATGTTTTATTCGAATATATTGTCTTGAAAGTATCTACTTTTTTAAGTACTGACATACCAAAATCTGAAGCAATTATGTATTTGAACACATCTTTTTTAGGCCCTGAATCTATAAACTGAACATTAGACAATTCTCTACGCTTAGCTTCTTCTATTAACATTTCCTTCTGCATTCCATTTCCTATGAGGACAAACAACACATTTGGCAATTTTGACTGAATTAAGTCGGCTGTTTCCAACACCTGAATCAAATGATTAGCTACTCCATGGGCACCGACATATGTGATTACAAATTTATCCTGCCAATTATTTTTTACCCTGAAAGCTGCTCTATCAAAATGTGAGTTTATCAATTCATCTGAAAGGCTAAAATCAGCAGCATTGGGTATAAAAATCACCTTTGACTCAGGTACA
>CAZBCV010000269.1:0-2763 GCA_964490495.1 uncultured Aureispira sp.
AGTTTGACTCCAGAAGACCTAAGAAGTACAGCAGAAAAAATATTTAAGCAAGACAGCTACAATGAACTCATTTATATGAAATAGTAGATTTTTGAAGGCACAAAAGAGTAAAATTACAATTATTCTATATTGATAAATAGAATTCTCATATATTTGCAGAAAAATAACGGATATGTTAGAATCCATCATAGAATATTTCAGTACAATACCTTCTTCGCACAGGACGATAATACTTGTTGGAGGTATTACTTTCTTTTGGCTCATTGAAAGTGCTGTTCCATTATTTAAATTTAATTACAAAAAATGGGAGCATGCTAAAGTCAATATTTTTTTTACACTCACCACTATTGTTGTCAACTTTTTTATGGCATTTATATTGGTCAAATCCGCAGATTTTGTATCTTTTCACAAAATAGGTTTATTGTATCTAATGGATTTGCCACTATGGTTGTTTATACTTATGGGACTATTGGCATTGGACTTGATAGGTGCTTATTTTATTCATTATTTGGAGCACAAAGTCAAATGGATGTGGCAATTTCATCTTGTACATCATACTGACCACCACATTGACACCACATCAGCCAATAGACACCATCCTGGGGAAAGTGTTTTCAGATTTGTGTTCACTACTTTGGCGGTCATACTGATAGGTACTCCGATTGGTATTATTATGCTCTATCAGTCACTTTCTGTTGTACTTTCACAATTCAATCATGCCAATATCACACTTCCTTCATGGCTTGAAAAGCTACTTTCGTACATTATAGTTACTCCCAATATTCATAGAGTCCATCATCATTACAGACAGCCTTACACAGACACCAATTACGGGAATATTTTCTCTATATGGGACAGGATATTTGGCACTTACATCACAGCTGATAATAAAAAGCTTATTTATGGATTGGATACATATCCAGATATAAAAGAAACCTATGATATAGTAAAGATATTGAAAATGCCTTTTGAAAAGTACCGTGTGCCCATAGATTATTTAGAGGAAGAAAAACTTTGATTCAACTAAGTTTTTGCCTTAAAAATTCAAACTTTATTGAAGAGTGAAAATTATTCGGCCTGTTCGTTTAAAATTTTGTATTTCCTTTGTTTTTCTTGCCATCTCTTCACTGCATATTTTTGCATATCATCTACTCTATCTTTTTCATCCACTATCTCGAAACCCAACAATGACTCGATGATATCTTCTAGTGTAGTGATTCCATCCATTCCCCCATATTCGTCAATGATGAGAGATATGTGTTCTTTTTTGTGCAACATTTCTTCCCACGCATCAAAAAGTGTCATGTTTTCTGGAAAGTGAATAATCTCTCTTTTTATGTCCTTTAATCTCAAATTAAATTGATCCTCTGCCAATTTTTCAAAGACCAGCTCGCGAAATATGTATCCCGTGATGTTGTCTTTATTTTCTTGAAAGATAGGAATTCTAGAAAAATGTAAAAATTCTTTATTTTTGAGAAACTCTTCTAAAGTCATATCTTCATTGGCTGTAACCACTACAATACGAGGTGTCATCACTTCTTTGATCTTTAAACTTTTGAGTTTTATAAGATTTTGAATAATTTTGTTTTCTTTATCAGCGAATATACCTTCCTGAGTACCTATACTTGCCAAAGCTGATATTTCTTCTCTACTTGTGGTCAATTCTGTTTTGTCTCGTGACAATAGTTTTGTAATTATGGAAGATATCCATACCAATGGATAGGTTAAATATATCATCCACTTAATAGTAACAGATGCGACGCCTACTAGCTCCTTACTGTAATTAGCACCAATTGTTTTAGGAATAATTTCAGTAAAAACCAGTATCAAAATAGTGAGCACTGCGGAAACTATCCCAAAATATCCTTCGCCAAAAACCACCACAGCTTGCGCACCTACACCTGCGGCACCGACAGTATGTGCAACAGTATTGAGCGTAAGAATGGCTGAAAGCGGCTTATCAATATCTTCTTTCAAACCAAGCATAGATTCTGCACTTTTGTCACCACTTTCTAATTTGGATTTGAGATAAGACAGAGGAGTTGAGAGGAGTACCGCTTCCATTATAGAACATAATGCGGAAGTAAAAAGAGCTAAAAAAAGATATATAAGTAATAATGTCATTGTAAGACTTGATTTTATTTAAGTTGAATATGAAACAAAACACATACTCAGATATAATTGTTTAAAATGAGTTTTGAAATGGATAATTTTTATTGGGAATTAGTGTAATGCGTAAAGGGAAGACAAACATTAGTTCTTTTTTAGGCACCAACATTCTACAAACCCTATAATATAAACCAGAAAAACTAACACATATTTGAAATTAACAAAAAAAGATGGGCACATATCATACCCATCTTTTTTTATTATAAACTCTAAAGAAAATAACTATTTTCTTATCATGGTCATCACAGCATTTTGCATAGCTGGCATAACTTGTACTGTTTTGTCAGCCATTTTGGTATCCGGGTGTATATAATAAGTGATTTTGTCTGATTCATTTTCATGATTCACCACTTCTACTACCCAATAATTAACATCATTTATCATTTCCTGGCCTGTGACACTGAGTTTCATATTTTTAGCTTTCATGGTCATCATATCCGGGACTGAATAAGCCAAAGCAAATCCTTTTTTAAGGTCAAATCCTCCTAAAATAACATCTGTACCAGGACCATCCGCAAGATAAGCACCATCCATATTCATTTCCATATTTTGACCCATCATACTGACAGATACTTTGTCTGAGCTGAAAGTCAT
>CAZBCV010000270.1:0-2743 GCA_964490495.1 uncultured Aureispira sp.
TCCATTGTCCGTTTAGGAAAACCTCGCGTATTCTTTGAGCTATGAGTTGATTCTGCTTCATTGTTTTTGATATTTAGGAATTAATTGAATTACCTATTGCGTGAAAAAGGACATAATTCGGGTCAAAGCAACAAAATTAAAAAAAATGGGTTATTGTGTTGTAAAAATTTTAAAAAAAATATGAAAATATTTTGTATTGGACGCAATTATTCAGAGCATGCCAAAGAGCTCAATAATGATATTCCTACACAACCATTGGTTTTCATGAAGCCATCTACAGCTGTTTTGAAGGAGGGTTTACCGTTTTATATACCAGATTTCACCCAAAATGTGCATTACGAACTAGAAGTAGTTTTAAAAATTTGTAAACCTGGCAAAGGTATTGCGCAAGAGTTTGCACATAAATACTATGATGCCATAGGGTTGGGTATAGATTTTACAGCTCGAGACCTTCAGGACCAATGTAAAGCTAAAGGTCATCCTTGGGAATTAGCCAAATCTTTCGACAATTCAGCAGTTGTGGGGAAGTTTATTGACAAAAACAAAATTAAAGAATTATCATCTATAGATTTTGAGTTGCACAAAAATAGGGTAGTGGTTCAAAAAGGCAATACCAGCGATTTGATATTTTCTTTCGATTATTTGATTTCATATATTTCCACTTATTTCACGCTTCAGACGGGCGATTTGATATATACAGGAACGCCCGCTGGCGTAGGACCTGTAAAAGTTGGAGATGTTTTAAATGGTTTTTTAGAAGGGGAAGAGCTCTTAACTTGTACCATAAAATAAAAAGATTGTAAATTATTTGCTTCATTCTTTTGGCTATTACCTTTCAATAATAGTAACTTTGCCGTTCTTTTATAAAAATTAAAACAATTCTATGTCATACTTATTTACATCAGAATCGGTTTCTGAGGGGCATCCAGATAAAGTAGCCGACCAAATATCAGATGCGCTTGTAGATCATTTCTTAGCCTTCGACCCTGAATCTAAAGTAGCTTGTGAAACTTTGGTCACTACAGGTCAAGTGATTTTAGCGGGTGAGGTCAAATCTCAAACTTATCTTGATGTACAACAGATTGCTAGAGATGTCATCAAACGTATTGGTTACACTCAGTCAGAATATATGTTCGAGGCCAATTCTTGTGGTATTTTATCGGCCATTCATGAACAATCTCCTGATATTAATCAAGGAGTGGACAGAGCCACCAAAGAAGAGCAAGGCGCAGGAGATCAGGGTATGATGTTTGGCTATGCCACCAATGAAACAGAAAATTATATGCCTTTGGCTTTAGATTTGTCACATAGAATACTTCAAGTATTGGCGGACATACGCAAAGCAGGCCAAATCATGACCTATCTTCGACCAGACTCAAAGTCACAAGTCACTATAGAATATTCTGACGACAATAAACCGATAAGGATAGACAGTATTGTACTATCAACACAACATGATCCATTTGATGAAAATGAAAGTGTTATGTTAGCTCAAATTAAAAATGACGTTATCAACATCGTTATACCTAAGGTTAAAGAAGGTTTGTTGCCTTCTATTCAGGCCCTATTTGACAATGATATCACTTATCATATCAATCCTACTGGAAAGTTTGTTATAGGTGGTCCTCATGGCGACACAGGGCTTACGGGTCGAAAAATCATAGTGGACACTTACGGTGGCAAAGGAGCACATGGCGGAGGCGCTTTTTCGGGCAAAGATCCGAGTAAAGTGGACAGATCGGCTGCTTATGCCACACGCCACATTGCCAAAAATTTGGTAGCCGCAGGTGTGTGTTCTGAAGTTTTGGTTCAAGTATCCTATGCCATAGGTGTAGCAAAACCCACCAATATTTATATCAATACTTATGGAACTTCACAAGTAAATCTTCATGATGGAGAAATAGCTCAAAGAGTGTATGAACTTTTTGATATGAGGCCATACGCTATCGAAAGTCGGTTGAAACTCAGAACACCGATATATTCTGAAACCGCTGCTTATGGGCACATGGGCCGCACCTCGACAATCAAAAATGTAACGTTTAAAGATGGCTCAGGAAATGTCAAAAGTATGGAAGTAGAAACATTTACTTGGGAAAAATTGGATTATGTAGAGAAGATTAAATCAACTTTTGGCTTATAAATTTTTATAATTATGCGTATTTTATCAATAATATTTATTTTTGTTTTGTTTTTTTCTTGTAAGGAGTCACCAAAATCATCGGCTGTTGATGGAGTAGGTACAGAAGCAGCGACAGCCGAAGACACAAAGACCACTTCGCCCGCTAACAATAATGTCAATGAACTCTTGCCACATGTGGGCAAAATGCCTTCTGAGGCCGACGTATTTAATTTAGCGAACTTAGGCGAAAGAATAAAAAAAATAATGGGCAAACATTACATAAATTACAATTCAGGTTGGTTTGATAAATTGCCTTTACAAAAATATGAAGATTATATCTTTTTTGGGGGTTGTGAATTTGAAAACTGTGATGGTGTAAAATATTTTATCATTGTAGATTTGACAGAAAACAATGTCAATGTATTACACTATGGTGGCAAAAGAGGATATAGTTTTGAAGAAGGCGCGATCATAGGAATGCCTGATTACATTTCTGATGCTTTCGACAAGTTTAGAAAATAGATTTTAAAAGAAGTTGAGATATTTTTATTTGTGGCGTGCCCTTTCGCTGTGCTAAAGGTCAGGCTATACGCTTTACTTCGTGCTCGCTTCTATCCTTCACGC
>CAZBCV010000271.1:0-2717 GCA_964490495.1 uncultured Aureispira sp.
CCATTGAGAATGATAATACCATCATTAACTCCGGAAGTCAAGCTACCAGCTCTAGTTCCAGCATATCCATTAATAGTATTTCCATTACCATTAATTGTGATTGTGTTGCTAGCTGATAATGAGCCATTCAATGTAGCTGACCCTAATTGATATCCATTTGTAGGTGCCGTTTGGTTAGCTAAAATATTAATTGTCGCGCCACCTGCACCTACTCCTTGAGTATTGAGGGCTGCAACAGCTGCGTCAAGTGTGGGGAAAGTACCTGGAATATTTACGGTACCACTCACTTGTGCATTTCCAAAGAAAGATAGACTAATTAAAGCCAAAATTCCATAAAAGGTCAAAATGTTCTTCATTCTGCAAGTTGTGTTTTGGTTATTAAAATTTTTGTTAATGTGTTTTGTAACACTTTTACGGCACAAAGGTATAAGATTAATAAATAATAAAAAAATAAAACATCAACTTTTTTATTATCAATTAAATTTAATTTTGTAATTAATTGAATATTAATATTTTGCAGTATTTTTTTTGATTACATTTACAGAACATTATTAATAATGCACCAAAAATAACATCATTTTACATGTATTCGATGTTTTAAATATCTTCAATTAGTTTCAATTTATTAGTAAAAAATGATATAAAAATCAGATTATATTTAATATTAAACATATATATATTATTATATAAATCAATTATTAAAATATTAAATATAATTATAATTTTATTAATATTTGGATAGGCTTCATTCTGGTATTAGAAAAAATTATGTATCTAAATCATTGGACCATTTAAAAAATTAATTACCTTTGCACTTCAATTAAAATAATATGATAAACAGAACATTTGTAGTATTTTTAGTATCCCTTTTATTTATTCTTGTGAGTTGTAAACCAGATGGAAAATCTAATCAAGAAGCGGGTGCTGGTTCAGTAAGTAGTGTTTCGGAAACTAAAGCCAATAACAAAATTTTAAATGTTGCTGGTGCAGAAGATGTATCCGAGACTTTTGTTTTAGATCAAAAACAGATTGTACAAGATGGTAATGTAGGATTCAATTTTAAATCAGCCAATGCCATGCGGATTTACTTAGAAATGCCAGGAGACCAAAATATTGACTTTGAAAATGATGAAGTTTTTGCGATATTCTCTGAAAAGACGGTTAAAAAAACCTCATTTAAAGTAGAAAAAATAGATTTGGATGCGGAACGCCCTACTATTTATGTAGTTTCGAATATTTCTACTGAAACAGTAGTGGATTATCGACCATCATTTGTAGTGAGTGTACCCAAAGAAAAAATTAAAGGCTATCCGCTCATCAAATTAGATGGAATAGAAATTCCAGTTACAACGATGCAATAATCTTTTGATTAAAAAGATCATAAACGTCGGTGAGTAGGGAAATTTATGGAGTTATTTCAAGGCCATTACTACATGCCCAACTAATCAGGTGAACAAGTTACAGAATTTCATTTTAAATCCTCTTTTAGGGTCAGCAACATAAAATTTTAAACGTCAATCCACCGTATAGTTTAAAAAATTAAAAGTGCTTTATGTTCAAAAGCACTTTTTTTTTGATAAAAAGTTTGTATATCCAAAAAATATTATAAATTTGTATTAAAATCACCTATACAATATGCGACCTACACAAGTTGAAGACCCAGAGTACTACCACAAAGTTGTGGATTGTCAGTATGCCTGTCCTGCACATACGCCTGTACCTGAATATATTAGGCTCATAGCAGCAGGTAAATATACAGAAGCGTACATGGTCAATTGGGAATCCAATGTATTTCCTGGAATATTGGGTAGAACATGTGATAGACCTTGTGAGCCCGCCTGTAGAAGAGGCCGTGTGGAAGAAGAACCAGTGGCTATTTGTCGGCTTAAAAGAGTGGCCGCAGACTTCAAAGGTGATATATCTCAATACTTACCTGATATCCCAAAAGTTAAAAATGGTAAAACAATTGCCTTGATTGGCGGTGGTCCAGCCTCTCTCACAGTGGCACGTGATTTGGCACCATTAGGTTACTCCATCGAATTATATGATAACCATCCCAAAGGTGGCGGTATGATGCGGACACAAATTCCTTCTTTCAGATTGCCCGCCGAAGTTTTGGATGAGGAAGTAGATCGGATTTTGAATATGGATATTCATACACATTTCAATACCTACGTTACGAGTCTAAAATCTATTTTAGATAAAAAATATGATGCCGTTTTTGTAGGTACTGGAGCACCCAAAGGCCGTGATTTATTTTTGCCTGGCAGAGAAGAGGGCCAAAAAAATATACATATTGGTATAGAATGGTTGGCCAGTGTCGCTTTTGAACATATAGATAAAATAGGAAAAAACGTTATTGTTTTGGGGGGTGGAAATACGGCCATGGATTGTTGTAGAACCTCACGTAGATTAGGAGGTGAAAATGTGAAAGTTTTGGTGCGAAGTCCCTTCAATGAAATGAAAGCCTCACCATGGGAAATCGAAGATGCATTGCACGAAGATATTCCTATATTAGAAAATCATGTACCTTTGACTTATGTGGTGGAAAATGGACAACTCAAAGGAATGACTTTCCAAAAAGTGAAAGCAGTGTATGAAGAGGGTAAAAGAAAACTGATACCCACAGGAGAAGAAGATGTATTTATTGAAGCTGATGATGTCATCATAGCCATAGGACAACAAAACAAATTTGAATGGATTGAAAGAGATTTAGG
>CAZBCV010000272.1:0-2712 GCA_964490495.1 uncultured Aureispira sp.
AGCGGACAGATCGTAGATCAGTTGAAGCAGATATTTGTGAAATAAGTGAGAGCAAAAGGGCAATTTAAAGGGATTGTTCTTTTGCTTATTTTTAAATAATCCGGTAGCTTTTATCCAAAACAAGTTGATAAAGTCGTCATGAGGGTTGAAGATGCAATAAAATAGTATGGTTTGGAGCGAGTCTGATGGCAGCGCTATCATAGGAGTGAAAAGCAATCAATTTTGAAGCAGACTCAACACGTAATAGATTCTTATCAGCTTGGTTTGGATATTCAGGAAAAGCTGTGGTAAAATGCTCAACCATGGAGTGTAAGGATATTCCGGTCTGACCTGAGCGGACAAATGGGTAGAATTTTACAGTTGCACCGAACATCACAAGAGTGTCAGTAGGGAAGCGTATTTACAGCCTTACTACCTGAAAACCAGGATTACGGGTTCAAATCCCGTTCGGATTGCTATTTTGTTTAACTAATTGTTATTTACCAGCGAATATTTTTCACACAGCTTGGTTCACATTCTTAATTCGTTTTTTTGTATTCGTCACTGCTGCATTTTTTATGTTTCGATTTATAGCATTTTCAAGCTTATAGGGCTGATTAAATATTTCTTGACTGAGCTTAAAATGAGTAGCCAGGATTCGTATGGTTTCTTTTGATAGGCCTTTATTATAGTTAAGCATTTTTGAAATGGTTCCCTTTGATAGATTCAATATATTGCCTAGATCTGTGGCGTTTAGTTGGTGTTCTGTCATCAGAGCTTTTATAGTCTCAATAGGGTTGGCAACGGGTATTTTAATGTTCTCACTATCCCATTTTTCAACCAATAATGTCAATAATTCCACTTCATCACTATCTCTGGTTAATGGATTTTTAACCCATTCATGAAGCTCGTTGCAATATGCTTCGTATTGTGATACCGATTTGATTATCTTGTATTTCATATAAAAAGTATTAATATTTATTAATTTTGTATTGTTGGTTTTCAGCACATATTTTATCATATTCAGCATGTGTTCCTATCCAATTTATATATAGATGAACATTTTTTTGACCAAAATAAAAGGAACAGATCATTCTATACTTATTGCCTCCAATATTAAAAACAACTCGCTCACTACTATTACCCAAAATATCGGCACTTCTGAATGTATTTAATATGTCTTGAGGCTTTTCCCAATCTGCATTGGTTATCAAGCTCACCCAAATATTTAGATGTAATAAGGAGTTCTTATTATCATTTATATAATCTTGAATGGTTTTTAACTTGATCAAATGTACCTTCATAACCACAAAGGTAGTGCCTTTATTTCACATTGTGAAACATTTTCGAATATTAATTCTAATTTGATTTATTTTATCTAAATTACTATTAAATTTGTCTGAAATAAAAAATATTTTCTCCTACGCAAAAAAATTGCGCACACCATTCTTACCTTTGCATCGTTATTAATAAAGAAAAGCACATGAAAGCCAAAATACTTCATAAAATGTCTGACCTAGAGTCTCAAAAAAACGTCAAAATCCTTTATGCTGCCGAATCTGGTAGCCGTGCTTGGGGATTTCCATCTCCTGATAGTGATTTTGATTGTCGATTTATCTTCGTCAAACCTATGGATGGTTATCTTTCCATAGTAGAAAGTGATGGACAAATCGGTTATCCTGTAGATGAAGTGCTCGATATATCGGGTTGGGACTTGCAGAAGACTTTGCGCCTCGTGCGTAAGTGCAATGCTACTCCTTTTGAATGGCTTCAATCACCTATCGTCTATCGAGAAGTTCCTGGTTTTAGAGATCAATTATGGGCTTTGTGCCAAGAATACTTTAATCCCAAGGCTTTGATATTTCACTATCTTGGCATTGCAAAAGGTGCTTTGTCCAAAACAGACCAAGATGGAAATCTAAGCGTCAAAAAGTTCTTTTATGTCATAAGGCCTTTTCTTGCGGCACTGTGGACTCAGCAGAACCAAACTATTCCGCCGATGAATATCGAGCCATTGTCAGAATTATTACCAAAAGAATTGAATACCTTATTAAAGGAATTAATTGTTATGAAGTCAGCTGCCGCCGAAGGATTTGAATTTAAAGCTCCTGAAGTTTTTTTGACCTTTATACAAGAAAAAATGTTATTTTTGGAGTTGGATGCCAGAAATATGGATGATCGTAATTTTAGTCACCAAACATTAGATCAATTTCTCAGAAATACGATAGAAAAATATGACCATTGAAGTATTAAGAAAAAGCGGATGCATTCTTTTGGAGTGTATCAGTGGCAGTCGAGCTTATAATTTGAATACGGCATTATCGGATACCGATATCAAAGGTGTTTTCTATTTGCCCAAAGACCTGTATTTTGGATTGGAATATATCGCACAGATATCTAACGAAACTAATGATATCGTGTTTTATGAGTTGGGTAGGTATGTGGAGTTACTCCTTAAAAATAATCCCAATATCCTTGAGTTGTTGGCTACACCATCCCATTGTATATTATACAAAAATCCTATACTTGACGCACTGACACCAGAGATGTTTTTGTCAAAGATGTGCAAGGAGACCTTTGCCAATTACGCCATTAGCCAGATAAAAAAAGCAAGAGGCCTAAAGAAAAAAATCAATAATCCAATGGATGAAAAGCGGAGGACAATAATGGATTTTTGTTTCGTCATTCAGGATAATGGCTCTGTTTCCGTGACAAAGTGGTTGGACGCAAATG
>CAZBCV010000273.1:0-2710 GCA_964490495.1 uncultured Aureispira sp.
GCCTGCTGACCCAGGCCGCCGAGGCGATGAAGCTCTCCGCCCGCGGCTACCACCGCGTCCTGCGCGTCGCCCGCACCCTCGCCGACCTGGAAGGCGCCGAAGCCGTGCGGAGGCCGCACATCGCCGAGGCGCTCACGTATCGAAGGACGCTGCCGGGGCAGTAAAGGCCGCGTAGTCTACAGTATCCAGCAAGTCTACTTAATGGGTCAGTCGCCGTAGGAGCAGCGGGCTGCTACGCACTTTTGAAATCGGAAACGTAACAGCTAGCTGCGCGGATCAGGCCGTCGAGCCTGGACCACATTATCTCCATCACCTTTGTCAGGTGACATGATCCGCACTGTGATTGGAAGATTCCCGGTGAGTGTTTCGGACAGCAGAAGCCTTAGTTTGCGTTGCTCATCCTCGGTGTCGAACCAAACGCGGGGGGCGTAGCCTCCGGACATGATGCTTACTTGCTCCATCGGAACACCAAGGCATTTTGCCATGGCATCCAACAACCGAGTTAATATTGTGTCTGCTTCGGCTTGAAACCGTGGCCATTCTTGTTCGTCGGTAGGGATGCGTCTGTTGAACAAGTCCAGATAAGCGCGCGATAATTTGATCACTTCGGGATGCTGAGCGAATTCAACTTCGGCGAGGTTCACTGCTCCAACAAAATCTGGCGAAGTCCGCATCCTTCTGGTGCGCATCAAATCTCGGAAAACCAGCCATTGACGCTGATGCCGCTCCCGGCGCCCATCGAAGTATCGAGTGATAAGTACAGCGGCGATCGGTCCGACAAGGATCGCCACGATTGTGACGACTGCCAGGAAAGTGTTTGGATCCACGTTGGTGATCTCCTTCGAGCAAGCTGCCTAGGATTTGTTGCCGGATCACCCCAAAACCCATGCAATTGCCTTCACTGTCGGCACAATTGCGTGTCGAGGAACGCTGCCGGAACGGTGAATGAGGCCTGGAAAGGGCTAGTCCCGGTTAGCCGGAAAAAACACGATATGGCAGGGTATGCCCATTCCGCTTGATTAGAATTTCATTCCCTGCTTCGACTTCTTCAATCACGGCTTCGTATAGCCTCAACGCATTTCGAACGACTTCAGCATATGAAGCAGCTTCCGTAGTTTCTTGGAGGCGCTTTAGGCGCTCAACCGACTTCGGCGGCATGTCCATTTGGATCCGCTTCAGGTCTTTTTTATCTTCGCGAGTGGGTCTCGCCATAAACTAGATGCTCCAAGCCATTCCGGCTCAATGCTTCACGAAATAAGTTGCAAGAACTGCACCCAGCGGGAGTGCGACGGCGTCCCAAACCATGCCAACCTCATCGTAGGAGCCATCATTGAAGCCTACGAAGGCCGCCGTTGCGAGCGCCACCGCGCTGCCTAGGCCAATCAGAAGGGCTAAGCGGCCCCGCAATTTCTGATCGCGCAACCTCGAAACTGCGCCGGCAGTTTCGGCAACCAACTCCGTCGAGGGCGTGTCGACAGACTCAATTTCGAACTCTCTACCAACTCTGACTTTGTACTTGCCCATGGCGCGTCTCCGACGGAGCCGCGGACTACAGACTCTGATATTGCAGTGTCCACCTGGCAAGCTTGCTTGATAAATACCAAAGACGTAATCCGCACAATTTGTGCTACATCTCGGATTGATTGAGAGGCTCTAGGTAGACACTTCTCAAGCAAGCAAAGTTCTGTTGCTGAATGTGAAATCGGAAGCTTGCGCCTACCGTTCACGGCTTCACCTTTCTGGACGCTTCGCCCAAATCGGTGGTTGACGATCTATCTGACGTCGCAGCGCTTTCGCGCGCAGATCGTTGTGGCAGACCATCGTTGAGTGTTTGTCCGGTGAGTATTCATTGCATGTCTCCAGTTTCGGTTTCGGTTTCGGTTTCGGTTTCGGTTTCGGTTTAGATTTTTTTCCAGGTATCGATCCGGGGTGATCCCCAGAGTTCGAAGCGGCAACGCTGGCTTCGACTGAAACCCAACTTACCAGCTTCCACATAACCTTCGGCTGGAAATCCACTTTGGTCAAGAGGTTTATTCACTCATTAAATCCTCATGCTCAAGTCCCAATTGCCGTTGCCGGCGTTCCGCGCTAAAGGCGGCGTCATGGACGCGCCCGCCGAGCTTTCCGACATCGCCATCGCTCTGGTCGACCTCGACGCCACCTTCGCGCTGCGCAAGGCGGTCTTGAGGCCCTGGCTGACGCCGGAGGAGGCGCGGGCGACCTGGGCCGGCGCGCCGGCGCAGTTCCAGGTCGGCGCGCTGCGGGACGGCCCTGAGGGCAGGCACCTGGTCAGCACCGCCGGCTTCCTGATCGAGGCCCATCCCGACTACATCGACGACTTCGGCCCGGCGCCCTGGCGCCTGCGCGGCATGGCGACCCTGCCGGAGGCGCGCGGCCGCGGCCTCGGCGGCCAGGTGCTGGACTTCGGCATCGCCGAGATCGCCCGCCGCCTGGCCGCGGCGGGAGCGGCCTCGGCGACGCTGTGGTGCAGCGGGCGCACCGGCGCCCGGCGCTTCTACGAGCGCCACGGCTTCGCGGCCATCGGCGAGGTCTACGAGACGCCCGGGACCGGCCCGCATTACGTCTTCTGGCGCCGCGTCGACGCGGCCGGCTGAGGAAAGCGGCTACAGCCCGTCCAGAAATGCCTTGAGGTGCCGGTTGAAGGCCGCCGGCTGTTCCAGGCTGGGCAGGTGGGCGGTGCCGGGGATGA
>CAZBCV010000274.1:0-2696 GCA_964490495.1 uncultured Aureispira sp.
AACCTAATTTACTCAATACAGCCGTTAGTAGAGCAAGGGAATTATTTGTTTTAGTGGGCAATCTTGAAGAATTAAAACGAGCGGGTGGGGAAACTAAGCGGTTGGTTGAACATATTGAACAATATGGCGAAATTCGTTCTACTAATTTTTAAATATTTCGTTGCCTATTATCAATATCTTGGGAATGCTCTAATAACGTCTCAATTCCTGTTGTATGGTAAAACAACCCACCAGCAACTGGAAAAATCTGGCGGAGGAGTAGGTGCTGCTATAAGTAACTGTGTTATCCCACGAATAATTTTTGTGGCAGTGCCTACTCCCGCCTGATTAGCGAAGCGGTTTTCAGTTGCGCCCTTGTTTTTGCTTCACTAATATAACTTGAATCAAAGTGGTCATTGAACTAATTAAAATGGCTATGAGGATAGTGATTGCTAAAATAATGGCAGTTGGCGAATTGCCATGTTCTATTATTGGCTTGGGGTCAATGGGTGTAATCGGTGGGATGGCTTGGTTAATTATTGTTGGTTTTAGTTGGGAACTCATCAAATCACCTTTTGAATTCATGCTTTCATTTTGTCGATTCCTCACAAGTTAGTCATTACTATAAGTTCCGAAAAAGTAAGGTTAAAATCAAGTTGTCCTAATTTTGTTGAGAGAATGACTCCAGAAGAGGCTATTAAAGTTGCTGATAAAGTTTTGCATGCTCGTAATGGCAGGCATTTGACTGATATTCAGAGATTGATTTTGCATGAATCCCTAATAGGTAAGAAATATGAGGAAATGCAAGGTTATGATACACAACACATCAAAAATGTGGGTTCTGAATTATGGAGAATTCTTTCAGAAACATTAGGTGAAAAGGTTAGTAAAACAAATTTCCAAGCAGCATTAGAACGACTATCCCATTTATCTCCTAAATCTTTACAAATTATTTTGGATATTAATATAAAACAGAATGAAAAAGATGCAATTTTAGGGTTATTTTTAAAGCGTGATTCTGCTGTATTAGTTAACAATAAGGAAGAGTTTCTGAAAACACAGCTAGATATGCGAGAAATCAAAGGAGGTACTTCAAAGGGTTATATTGAGTGTTCAAAAATGACTACTTCTGTTTTGCGGATAGGTGTTAAACCGAATCAAGCAACTTTTGATATATGTAGTCCAAGCAACCCATTTGATAGTGATGATGTTGTATATGTTGTAGAGGTAAAAGAAGAGTATGAACATGACAACAAATATACGCATTCAGCATGTATATCTTACTCTCTTATAAAAACTGACGAGGGTTTTAGGATAATTGACTTAAGGAATTTTAAAAAATAGAGTGTTGCATTAGCACGGTTTAATTTAGCAAGTCATCGCCTTTGTGATGCAGTTGTTTGTTGTGTTGGTCGCTGCTACATAAGGAACTGAGTCAGTTTCCACTTAAAGGTCAAATGGTACCGGAATTCAATAATTCTGATATACGGCAAATCATTCTCAAGCCATACCGCCGAAGTGTATCGAGTCGAAGAAGATAAGAAGCAAGTCAGTGTTGCTAGATTTTGGCATTCATCCCAAGAAAACTTAGAACTTTGAGGGAGATGCCATCCCAGAAGTACTATATTGGTTGCATAATCCTGTTAGTATTCCAACCCCCGATTCTTTTTCTTAGATGCTTCAAATTGCTGCACCCTTTGAAGCTGCAAACGCTCCAATAGTTCTAAATTCCAATCATTTGCTTTCGGGTGCGCTATGGTTGTCTGTGGTAGTAATTCTTTTATTGCTCGTGCCCTACTGCGTCCGGCATCATCCTTATCGTAGGCAGCGGTAATAGCTTTTACTTCTCTGAGAAATTCTAACGGTAGACTTTTGGCGCTATCCACTGCCATATACATGGTTCTAGATGATGGCATATCTCCACGTTCATTTACCCCAATCTTGGCGACTGATAGCGCCTCAATAGGAGATTTACAGAGGACTACTTTTTGTATTTCATCCCCTGGCTTACCGCCCAAATGGAAGTAAAACCATCCCTCCCTTTTGAATTGGGCGCGTATCCCATAAATGAATTATCTTCTCCCCGCGTCCCCCGTAAAAATGCACCTTTTAAGGTAGTTTCTGCATTTCTATATTGCGTCTCTACTCCCACCGTCAGCTCGCGCATTGTAAACACGGCATTTTGCTGGTCATCAGCATATAGCCATCCCTTTTGGTGAAGTCCAATAATAAAGTTTTCATGCAATCCGCGTTTCTTTACCAAATAATCTTGTACGGATAGCCACTTTGATTCATCCGGGGTTGGTGGTTTAAAAGTTGGTGCGGGTTCTTCTTGGGCGATTTTAGTAGCTTGTTTTTCTATAAAAGCTTTGGTAGCACGGAGCATCCCCTCTTCCTCAAATTGGTCGTGCAACCAAGCAACAGAAGACCTAAAGTTGGAATTGTTAACGTGCATAACTAAATCAATAGCTCCACCGCCACCTTTTTTTTCCGTAAAGTCGTACCACTTAGAACCATTAATACTAACAACTCGTTCTAAGCCCTTCCAACGATTTTCTCCTTTATCAGCTTTATTAAGTCCTAAATTCCATGCCACTTCCTCTAGAGGCAAGTCCCTTAATTTATCAGCTTGCTGTTTCCAAGTTATGTTTTCTGCTTCTAATTCAGCTACGCGCTTTTCTAACTGCTGCCGTAATTTTTCAGAAGCCGTTGCCCTT
>CAZBCV010000275.1:0-2690 GCA_964490495.1 uncultured Aureispira sp.
GTGGCCAATCATTCCTATTACAAATACTCCAAGAAAATAGAGAATCTGGAAACATAAAACTCGAAAATAACAATGTATTATCCCTCAAAATTCCTAAAAAAGAAGGATATGACACCCAAAAACTAATCAAAGCATTATTGATAAAATTTGCACAAAATTATTTTTTACCCAAAATCATTGAAAGAGTTAATTACTTCAATACAAAGTATATAAATAAACCGATTAAAAGTGTAAGGCTCAAAAACAATACTTCTAATTGGGGCAGTTGCTCCACAGGACTTAATCTCAATTTTAGTGTGAGATTGCTTTTTGCGCCAGATGATGTTATAGATTACGTGGTAGTACATGAATTAGCCCATCTTCACGAAATGAATCATTCCGCCAAATTTTGGCAAATAGTAAAAAATATCATGCCCAATTACGAAGAAAAAGAAGCCTATCTTAAAAAACATGGAGGAAAAATGGATTTTTAATATCTTGACACTCTCTCCTCATTTATTCCGTAATCTCTTATTAATCAATAGTTCTTTTGGCGTCAAGTTGAACCTTACTTGAAAATATTGTTTTACAATAGTATAGAATCCATGGGTTATGGTATATTGTCCGGTTTTTAGGCTCATCTCACAATTCTGCTTATTGATATCAATAGCTTTATTGAGTCTTTTGCCAATGAAAGCCCATAGCCAATACCCAAAAATAATGGCCTCCAAAGAGGGAAAACATCTCAATGTTCCTTTCACTTATATAAATGGGTTTATTGTCA
Source organism: uncultured Aureispira sp. (assembly GCA_964490495.1). GTDB lineage: Bacteria > Bacteroidota > Bacteroidia > Chitinophagales > Saprospiraceae > OLB9. Next base: position 764 of record CAZBCV010000275.1, read on the forward strand.
TTGATGTTATATTGCACAATGCCCTGCCGCTCAAATTTATTGTGGACACAGGTGCATCCCACACACTCTTGCTCAGAAAAGAATATATACAATTATTCAATCTAAAACCACAGCGCAAACTGACTGTTCAAGGCGCTGATTTAGTTGAATATATGTCTGCGTCCATATACCATAATATATACCTAAAAGTATCTAATATGCCGCCTATACCACATAACATTATAGTATTGGACGAGGACTATACACAATTTGAAGCATTGACTGGAATGCATATAGCTGGTATTCTTGGAGCTGACTTTTTTAGAAATATGATTTTAGGCATTGATTTTATAAAAAACCAACTTACGCTCTACAATTCACATGAATTTTTTCCCAAAAAACTCAAAAAGTATCATGAATTCGATATTGAGTTAGTCAACAACAAACCTTACCTGAAATCAATAGTTGAGATAGTGCCTCATAAAAAAATAGAAACACAATTACTCATAGACTCAGGCGCATCTTTAGGCATATTACTACATCAAAATACAGACTCACTCATTTCTATACCTTCCAAAAACATCCAAAGCGTGTTGGGAAAAGGTTTAGGCGGCAATATTTTGGGCTACACTGGCAGAATTCATAAATTAGATTTGAATCATTTGCATTTTGACAACATCATTGCCAATTTTCAATCTATTGATACAGCACTTGTGGATTTAAAAAAAATAAAACGCAATGGAATCATTGGTAGTCATCTTTTAGAGAGGTTTCATGTGATAATAGACTTTAGATGGCGCAAAATGTATCTCAAACCTATCAAAAAATACAATCAAAACATTGAATATGATAAAAGTGGCTTGAGTATCGTCACTTACGGGCCTAAATTAAATGAGTTTCTTGTGCGCTATGTTGTGGAAGGTTCGCCAGCTGAATTGGCCAACATACAGGCAGGGGACATCATTATAAAATTGGGTTGGCTTTCCAGCTGGAGGTATTCATTGGATGGTTTTCTAAAAAAGCTATCGGGCAAAGAAGGTAAAAAACTAAAATTTACAATCGTCCGGGACGGACAAAAATTAGAAAAAACATTAGTATTAAAAAAATATATTTAAAAATCGGTACTTAGTTTTCAATAAAATCAGATTTTATAAAAAAATGATTAAAGCAGCGTTTCATTTGCAAAATGTATCTTATATTTGTACTTGATTTATACCAATAATTATAAAGTAAGATTTGACTCAATGTATATTTAATAACTTATCAAAACCAACATTATGCAAAAGCTATGGACTTTTCTTTTTTTCATTTTTAGCACCAATTATCTTTTTGGACAGAGTTTGAATATATCCGTACCTCAAACAATAAATGTTTGTGAAACATTTGAAATCACCCTCACCATCAACAATCAAGGCAACCCTAATATCGACAAACCCATTTTTACATTGGAATTACCCTGTGAAATGAGTTATGTTGATGGTAGTTTGACCTCCGGGCTTTTATTGGATAAAACTAACAAAAGCCGACCTATTTTTGAATTGAATCCAATATCGGCCAATAGAATAGCTACAATCAAAATGACTCTCGCCACTGATTGTGGAACATATGCTTGTCTCAATTCACTGATAAGGCCATTCATCAATGGCAGCCTCAACATAGGTGCTAAAGTATTGAATAGCTCGAGTGAAACCATGAATATCTTATCCCCCAACCTTGTCATTTCTCACATTAATAAAACCTTTGAGGAAGTGCCATCTTTTGGTACATTTGTAAGAAAAATTACAATAAGCAACACCAGAACAGGAAGGGTAGGTTCATTCAATTTAGTTCATAACTTCAATCCACATTATTCGATAGAAGCTAATCAAGGTACGGTAATAGAACGCAAAGATAACCAACAAATCCTGCAATTTGAAGCTAAAGATTTCAGAAACATAGGTAATGGCGA
>CAZBCV010000276.1:0-2680 GCA_964490495.1 uncultured Aureispira sp.
GCCATACACCTTCGATATTATAAATATTTATTTCCGCTTCTGTCTGCAATCCTATAATATCCACATATTGTGACGTCTTATGTTCTAAAGTCTTTTCATAATTCTGTGATATCTTAGGCTTACTGTTTCACCACTCTTAATGTTTTATAACTATCTTTCGTTTTTATTTTTATAAAATATACTCCACTAGGATATGATTCGATATCTATCATTTCATAACTACTTGTATTTAAAGGATACACCCTGCCTTGATTGTCAAAAATATCAATATTTATTATGTCTTCCACCCCTGTTATATAAAATTTATCCCTTGTCGGATTGGGATAAATGACTACTTCATGACCTATATCAATGGGTTCTGATGTCGTAACTGTTGTAGAGCCTTTTATAAGTTCATCCATATCAAATGCAAGGAAATAATATGTGTAACGGCCTTCACCATTTTCGTCAATAGTATTTCCTAATGCATATACACCATAAAATATGAGCTTGTTGTCTATTACATAAGTTTTGTGGATATCGAAATACTCACCTTTATCTCCTTCAGGAAAAAACGAGGCTACATACTCCATCTCTTGATTATCGTTCATTTTTACGATATCATAGGATTGAACTTTGTCTGTCATTTTTGATTTGAAAGCCCAAAATAATTTTAGGGAATCTGTGATAGTAATTGGAATGTAGTGTAAATAAAATGTATTATCATTTGTTTCTACTTTGTTAATGTAATCCATTACTCCTCCAGAATCATCTAACTTAAGAAAATAATTAAATTGTTTTCTTTCTGCAATATCATAGTATTGACCCATAATATAGAGTTTGCCGTCATATACATTGAAGTGCATGGCTTTATGTGGAATACCACCAGGACGCCTATCATAAATAGCATATTCTGACAAATCAATAGATTTTACTAAATGAATATTATTGATATCCTTGATATTGAACAAATACAAAATATTTTTGCCAGCATAATCACTTCCTTGAGGGGCTTCCAAATTATATAATAATGCAAAGATACTGTCATTTAATATATCCAGTTTTAAAAACCTAAAAGTAAATACATGGACTGGCATCTGTGGATCTATAAGTATTGTTTTCAAAAATTGAACTGAATCTTGATTTCCATTGACTAAACAGAAACTAATTCCTCGTTTGGGCTGTTCAGACCCCTCAGAATAATTGTATGCCTTGAGATAAAGTGAATCCTCTTTTAATTTAAAATACCTTCCATTAAGTGACCCAAATTTGTCAGGATATTCTGCTCTATCTGATTTGTCATAATACAATGTCCTCTCGCCTGTTTCAAAATCATAAACCGCTCTGTAGGAATAATTAAATATTTGAATGTTGTCGTTTAATATTTTACGGGTTCCTAAAAACTCAATCTTCCCATCTGTCCTTTTATTAATAATATAAGGGACAGACACCCATCCTATGCTGTCAATAGTGGCATCATAAATGATATCTTTCCACAGTATCTCTCCAGAATTTATATTTATCTTTTGCACTATTAGTGCATCTAAAAACACCAATTCGCCTGATGTGGGAATGACAGAAATCATAAAGCTGTCCACTATCAATTCGGTAGTCAACTGCGTACTCACACATGTATAGGGATTGCGTACAATTCTTCCATTAGGATGTTTTTGAAACAATGGATTAACCAATGCATGTTGCCATATAGGGTCTGCTTGCTTAAACTTAGGTAGGTAGGGCTGTTGTGAATAAACACCTTGTAAAAAGTAAATTGAACAAGCCATTAATAAAAGTACGTTAAAAAATTTCATATTTTAGGTATTTATATTTAATTTAAAAGGTATTAAGGCGGTAGTAATAGTGCCGCCCTAATACTATTGTCTGAATTAATTGCAACTAAATCTGCAAGGTAAACAATGGCTAATGAATGCACCACTAGGTATATCTGGTTCATCAATTACACCACCAGCACACGTAGAATTAAAAGTAGCATGTGTATTTGTCGTTTTTTCTACTTCATTCGTCACTGGATTATAACACATTCTCGTCCGTCTTTGACAACAACCTTCTGTGTCACAATTTGTTCTAACCAAAATACCATATTTGCCGACAGATCTGGAATCCGTTATATTTTGATTGAATGACCCGCCTAAATCACCTGGAAAGTCAGGTACTTCTTTATAAAGATATGAACACATTGTATTGCATGTTGCTTTGATAAAAGATACCGTTAGGTTTCCTATTCCTAATGAACCATAACATCCCACATTACTTCCATGATGAGCGTAGAGGTAATCTTCAAGTCGAGCGTAAACTTCCGAATCAAGATTATTGACAAAGTCGTTAATTTCCCCTGGCTGTGCTATATCCTCCTCATTGAGAACCAAATCTTTCCATTCTTCCCATAGCTCAGGACAATTGGTAGCATCAAGAATTTTGTAGTTCCCTACATAAATTTCTGTACTTACATCAGGTACTCTTACTATACAAATGGATACCTGAACTCTAAATATGCAGCCAGGATAAGAAGGAAGTGTTACATCAGGAATAATAGTCGATTCGTATGGGGAACAATTTATGGACTCACTACAAGATTCCCCAAATCCTGGAGATTGAACCAATAACGGATCAACTACTTTTGTAGTTTCTCCTTCCTTTCCACAAGAATAAACCCCCAAAGCTAATATCAACGCAGCCACCA
>CAZBCV010000277.1:0-2671 GCA_964490495.1 uncultured Aureispira sp.
ATATGGTAAAGGTAATTGGTTTCATCAATGTTTTCATAATCAACTTTGATACCCGTACTTGTAAAACCATCTAACCTTTCTTCAAATTTACCTACATCACCAATTTTGAATTGGAAATGGGGCAAGTTAGCTGCAAACTTATTTTCCTTTATCTTTGGATATTTTGCATTTATGGCATTTTCAGTTACAAAAACTCTTACCTGCTTGGCATTGACTATTTGTACTTTCTCCACTTCTCCGTTTTTCACCATATCATCGAACTGGTGAATATTTATTGTTTCAACCTGATAACTTCCACTAATATAAGCGTTCACCGCTATAATAGAGAGAATAATTAATCCGTAAATCCAATAAGAATTTACATTAAACTTGTTGGGGTTGTTTTTTGGTGTATTGTCTGTATTATCACTCATTGTATTGTTTTAGAGGTATAGGTTTTGTAAACACAAAAACACTTTGTAGGTTTTTATAATTGGGTTTTAAATATTTTCGTATTGAGTCACATTGGCGTCTCCCCATAGTTCTTCAAGTTCATAAAACTCTCTTGTTTCTGGATAAAACACATGTACTACCGTGTTAAAATAGTCAACAAGTATCCATTTAGCTCCTTCTACACCTTCTCTATGTGAAGGACTGATACCTAATGTTTCTCTCACTTTTCGGCTTATACTGTCTGTGATAGCTCTAATCTGTGTAGTAGAATCTCCTTCGCAGATCACAAAATAATGTGTGGGTGAATCTTCGATATGCCTTAAATCCAATTTGACGATATTTTTGCCTTTTACGTCTTGAATGGCATCAATAATAACATCAACCATGATATTTTCCTCTGTGGATGTGTTGTTTTTAATTTTTATTGTATTCAATATTGTGTTTTTATTTTATCAATTTATCAACTAAATAATTACCAAACTTGTTTAAACATTCTAATTTTGGCGCAAAGATAAGTAAATATTAAAAATTAAAAGATGTCAAAAACAATGTTCATAGGAAAAAACACAATATTTTTAGACAAAATCGATTCTACTCAGATATTTGCTACTGAATTGACTGCAAAAACCTCTCCAATCGAAGGTACATGTGTCAGAACTGACTATCAGACAGCCGGAAAAGGCCAAATTGGCAGATATTGGCATAGTGCACCTAAAAAAAACCTTCTTTGTTCATATATTTTATACCCGACGTTCTTGAACATAGAGCAAAGTTTTTATCTTAATGTCATGAGTTCGTTAGCTATTTTTGATTTATGCCATGAATTAAGTATTAATGCTAAGGTGAAATGGCCAAATGATATTTATGTAAATAATAAAAAGTTAGCAGGCGTTTTAGTCCAAAACACTTTGCAAGGCCAAAACATAAAATCTACCATTGTTGGGATAGGGCTGAACATTAACGAAACTAATTTTCCTGAATCATTGCCCAATCCTACATCGATTGCGCAATTATTAGGTCAAAGTTGTGATATTGAGACCCTATTCCTCTCTCTGAGCCAACACCTCGAAAACAGATATCTTATGCTGAAAAATAAAAAATTAGATTTATTATGGGCAGATTACCATAGTTCACTTTACCTCCTGAACCAACCTTCAAATTTTTTAACCCAGGAAGGAAAAACTTTTATTGGAACTATCTTTGGTATTGAACCCAATGGAAAATTACGGGTGGAAGTAAATAACAATATTGAATCTTTCAATTTTAGAGAAATACAATTTATGCAAAACTAAAAAACTTTACGACAGAGACAATTGAACCCCGTGGCCAAAAATTCTACTACCGTACTATATTGGAAAAATTAATAATGAGACTAAAAGTTAAAAAATACTTTTACGCCATGTTCGTAAATACATTTTGAATATCGTCATCATCTTCCAGCTTGTCTAACAATTTTTCTATGTCCACCATTTGATCATCAGAAAATTCAACAGGCGTGTTTGGAATTCTTTGTAAATTGGCCTTTATAATTTCAAGCTTTTTCTCCTCAATACCTTTGGTAAGATTGCCAAAATCTGTATAATTAGCATAAGCATAGACTGTATTTTCATCAACTTCGAAGCTTTCAAGGCCGAAATCTATCATTTCTAATTCAAATTCTTCGGGGTCAAAATTTTCAGGCTTTTCAAATTCGACCACGGCTTTTCTTTCAAACATAAATTCTAAAGAACCTGAGGGTACTAAAGATCCACCTGCTTTATTGAAATAAGATTTTACATTAGCTATGGTACGAGTGGTATTATCCGTAGCACATTCTACAAATACAAGAATGCCATGAGGCCCTTTCCCTTCATAATTGACCTCCGTAAAGTTGTCAGCATCTTTACCTGCCGCTCTTTTGATAGCGTTTTCCACGTTATCTTTGGGCATATTGGCGGCCTTAGCTGCTTGCATGGCTAATCTCAATTTGGAGTTAGTTTCCGGGTCTGGACCACCTTCTTTAGCGGCCATAGTAATGGCTCTTGATACTTTAGGAAACACTCTGGACATTGTAGCCCATCTTTTTTCTTTGGCTGCTCTACGATATTCAAATGCTCTACCCATTTTTTAAAGAAATATTTGTATTGATTATAAAAAAAAAGCACCTTATAAGTAGGTCTTACAAGATGCTTAGATGCGGAAGAGGAGGGATTCGAACCCCCGGTACCCTCTCAGGTACGCCGGTTTTCAAGACCGGTGC
>CAZBCV010000278.1:0-2664 GCA_964490495.1 uncultured Aureispira sp.
TAAAATCTAATTTTATAAACTTAAACCACGAAGGAAAAGGTGATTTTACTCAAGATGTTTTTGATCTCACTACCACTACTACCGCAGAAAAAATGACAATTAAATATGATGGATTCACTTATTTAAAGGATATAAATACTCAATTGGATGCAAAAATTAACATCGACATTCCCAACGCGAAATACACCTTAAAAGAAAATTTCTTAAGGTTGAATGCATTAGAAATTAATGGTGAAGGCGCCATCCAAATGAAAGAAGAAGAGATATTAATGGAGGCCTTTTTGAAATCAAAATCCCAAGATTTTAAATCTTTGATTTCATTACTTCCCTCTGTATATACTTCTGATTTTGACAAAATGAAAGCCAGTGGTAAAGCATCTTTTGAAGCAAAAATAAATGGAACATACAGCGAAAAAAACAAATCTCTTCCAGGATTTGATGTAGCCATTAATGTAGCGAATGGAATGGTCCAATATCCATCATTACCACAACCCATAAAAGATGTATTTGCTAATATGCGTATTAAGGCTTTGAGACCCGACTATAAAGATATGAGCATCAATATTTCTGATTTCAGGTTGCTATTGGGCCAGGAAACTATTAAAGGAAAATTATTGGCGGAAAACCTAACAGGCAATCAAAATATTGAAGGTTTTATTGACGCTAATGTTAACTTGAGTCGTTTGAAGTCTGTTCTTCCTCTCGAAAATATTGAAACACTAGAAGGTCTCTTAAAAAGCAATTTGTCATTTAAAGCCAAAATGGATGATATAGTCAATGAAAACTATACCGCTATTCAATTTGATGGTCAAGCACAAGGCCAAAACATCAAATATAAATCAAAAGATCAACCCCTTATCGTTATCAAAAGTATAGGAGCCGATGCTAGTCCTTCCCAAATGTCAATTACCGGTGAAAGTATGACCTTTGGAAAAAGTGATATTTCAGCCTTAGCCACGATCAAAAATCCTTTGGCCTGGGTATCTACTCAAAAAAATATGGACATAAACATAATAGGAAATTCAGAATATTTTGATCTGAATGAATGGCAAGATTCTACTAACGACACGCCTCAAACCACATCAGAAGCAGCATTAATTGATCCTGCAGCCATGAGTGTCGTAGATGCCTCAACACTTAAAGTCAACTGGAAATCAGACAAAATTATTTGGGAAGATAAAGAAATCAGTGACTTGAAAATCGTAGGCGCACTCCAAAAAAACTATATCAATATAGACGAATTTACATCGGTGATTTTGGGCAATGATATGCGTATCAATGGAGTTGTCACTAATGTTTTTGACTATCTTTTTAATGAAGGTATTTTGATAGGTAATATTAGTTTGGAGTCCAAAAAAATGGATTTAAACAAATTCATGACGACGGTTGAATCAAAAACCCCAACTTCTGCTGGCTCGAATGAAATAATACCTGTGCCTAAAAACATGAATGTAAATATCAATTCTAAGATAAATCAATTGATTTACACCAACATGACCATGACCAATTTTAATGGGAATATGCGCATCAATGACCAAGTTATCAATATAGAAAATATGACAACTAATACTTTGGGCGGCACCATTCAAATGCAAGGATTATACAGCAGCAAAGAAAACAGTCCGCCAAATTTTTCTATGAAATTGGACTTGAGTAAAATCAAATATTTAGACGCATTTAATACCTTTGATGTATTTAAAGTAGCTGCACCTGTGGCCGAATATATTCAAGGCGTATTTAATACTACTTTGGTCATGGGTGGGAACATTGGCGACTCTATGATGCCAGAAATATCCAGTTTGGATGCATCAGGATTTATCGAAACAATTACCGGGAGCATCAAAGGACTAGAATCTTTACAAAAAATGTCAACTATGTTAGGGGTCAAAGAACTCAATAACCTCGACCTTACAGAAACTCGTAATTGGTTCGAAATAAAAAATGGTACGTTAGAACTCAAGCCCTTTTCCAAAAATATACGAGGAATAGATATGACTCTAATGGGAACACATCAATTACAAAAAGAGATGAAATACACTATGAATTTGGTGATTCCAAGAGATATGATATCAAAAAGCAATATAGGCCGAGCAGCAGAAACAGGGCTGTCTTTGCTAGAATCAGAAGCACAAAAGTTGGGCATAAATATCGATCAAGGTACACATTTTTTTGTAGATGTTTTGTTAGGCGGCACGCTTAAAAGGCCTACCATAAAATTGATTCCAAAAACTTCAAAAGGTTCTAGTGCCAAAGACGCAATAATTTCTAAAGTAGATGAAACAAAGGAGAAAGTAAAAGATACTATTAGAAAAGAAGTAGAAAAAACAAAAGAAATAATAAAAGATAGTGTAACAAGAAGAGTAAATGAAGAAGTAAATAAAGCAAAAACAGAAGCAGAAAAACAAATCAATAGGGCCGTTGACACAGTAAAATCGACAATCAAAAAAGAAGTACTTACTAGAGCAGATTCACTTTCCAGAGGCATGATTTCTGACTCAATAAGACAAAAAGCCAAAGATGTCTTAGAAGACAAAACCAATGAAGAAGTCAATAAGATTAAAGACAAACTGAAAGATTTCAATCCCTTCAAAAAGAAGAATTAAACCCGCATTATGCATTAGAACTTCGTTATGAGAAGCTAAAATGCAATAAATCAGCTATTTA
>CAZBCV010000279.1:0-2650 GCA_964490495.1 uncultured Aureispira sp.
CTACAAGCTATTTCTCCTCTATTGGCTATTAAAACCTTTTGCATCATAATAATTTATGTGTTCTCAATTAAAACGCTAAGTTACGATGAGAAAATTGAATGGAGAAATTCAAAAGCAAAAAATTATAAAATTTTAAAGACAAAAGCTACTGAAGTAATTAGTCTATTAGTTTAGGGGCTCAGCTATCTGTTTTTATATGCAAAAAGCAGTGAAAACCCTGAATTTTGTTAAAATTACACATTATGAATAAAATTAATTTGTAAAATGCATACTACCAATTATAAATATATGTACTTTTGTGGTAATATATTATTTTAATCACTAAATTATTTAAATCATGAAAACTAATTTTTACAAGAGCTATGTATTAGCACTTTTATTTTTCGGCGCCTCTTGGTCATCATTATGGAGTGCTGAGGAAGCTGAATGGCCTTTTTCTTTGACATGTCCAGCCAATGTCACTGTAAGTTGTACAGCTAATTTATCCAATCTTAGTCAATATGGAACGGCTATGGTCATGAATGGACATCACACCTATCCTGCTGGAACTCCAACGGTCACCTACAATTTGAGCAGTTGTAATGTAGGTACTATTTTGAGAACATGGATGGTAGAAGATATGAACTGGAATTGGCATTCTTGTACACAGACAATTACCGTGACGAGACCCAACAATGCTCCTCCTACCATTTATTGGCCAGCGGATGTAACATTAAATGGTTGTAATCCCAATATTAATCCTTACACTATGTCAGGCCATGATAATTACCCAACTTGGGATCATGCTGTGTGCAGTATGTTAGGTCGGTCTTACAGTGATATGGAGTTTTATGTCAATTCGCAATGCAAAAAAATCATGCGCACATGGAAAGTTTTGGATTGGTGTGATTATTCTCCTCATCAGGGCTATAAAATATATCAAAGAGTTCAGACTATTTTTATTATGGAAAGTACACCACCTGATTTGGTCTGTCCTGCTGAAATTACTGTAAATTCATTCAATTGTAAAGATGCTGACTTAGTAGCACATCCTTTGACGGTCCATGGAAGTGCTTGTGGTGGGCAGTTTCATATCATAAATAATTCAAAGTTTGCGGTGAGTTCTGGAGCCAATATTTCAGGCAAATACCCCATAGGCAAAACAAAAGTCACCTATACTGTTAGATACGGCTGTGGACTAACAAGAACATGTCACACAGATGTAATTGTTCTCAATGGCGCCACTCCAACACCTTACTGTATTCGCGAAATCACAACATCTCTCATGCCATTAGATACTGACAATGATGGAAAAGTTGACAATGGAATGGTGGAAATAGAAGCCCGACGATTTAATCATGGAAGTTTTTCTTCTTGTGGATACAACCCATTGAGGTTTTCTTTTTCTTCCGATGTCAATGATACAAAAAGAATTTTGACGTGTGATCATGTAGGGAAAAATGAAATGGAAGTATGGGTGACTGATAGCCGTGGCGGACAAAATTTCTGTAATATCATAGTGAATGTACAAAATAATGCGGCACAAATTCCCGATTGTCAGCCTAAGCCTGTAGTCGTACCACCACCCCCTTATAGTGTAGCGGGAGATGTCACCACTATAACTGATCGCCCATTGAGTGATGTGCGTATGAAGTTGGAATATTTGGACTCTCTCTATACTTATAATATTACTTACGATACTATAGAAACATTGGAATTGGATTCATTTATTAATCATTCGGGATTCAAACTTTATTTCTATAACAAAACATTAAAAATAACACAAAGCGTAGATTCTGTCGCCACTTTCATTGAAAGATTTACACTTACCGATACGTTGGGTAAATATGTTTTTGATAGCTTGCCATTGAGAGAAAAACCAGTGAAAATATCTGGAGAGTATGCCGATGATGCTCGCAGATTTATTGATAGCAAAGACGTGGAATTACTGACAAAATTTCTTTTAGGAGAAGTAACTTTTATGAGTTATCCACAATTTTTAGCTTCCGATGTCAATGAAGATGGTGTTATTAATAATACAGATCTTACCCTCCTCATGGATTTTGTGAATGGAGTGACCAATGAACTACCAGGTGATAATGCATGGTATGTTTTGGACAAAAAAGCAACGTTTACAAATCCTGAAGATGTATTGACTTCGCCTTTGCCGGTGTATGTATTTTTAGATTCTGTGAGCCTTGTTCAACAGTCTGTACCTTTTGTAGCTATCAAAAAAGGCAATATTTCTATCGAGCCAGGCAATTTCAAAGATGTCGAAATCTCTGTAAGAAACCAAAGTACATCTGACATTTCTGTAGTAGCTTACCCTAATCCATTTAGAAATCAATTGAATTTTGAGGTCAATGCCCCTAACAGTGGAAAATCTGTATTATTGTTGTATAATGCGTCAGGACAAAATATACTCACACAAAATGTAGAATTGGCCAAAGGTGAAAATGTATTTGCCATAGATTTAAATCATCTGACTACAGGTTTAATCATCTATAAATGGGTGATTAATGAAGAAACAATAACTGGCAAAGTCATAAAAACAGAGTAAGTTTTACTCCTTAAAATCTACAGGATTAAGCCGTATTTTTACAATAAACCCATGAAGTGGTTTTGTAAAAATACGGCTTTTTTGTTGAAGTCATTGAAGGTTTTGGGATTT
>CAZBCV010000280.1:0-2595 GCA_964490495.1 uncultured Aureispira sp.
CGGAAAACAGCCGCATCAATAAAGCCTTCAAAACCCTTTGTTTTAAATCCCTGTTTGAAACCTAATTCCATGGTCCATCCTTTTTCAGGAAGAAGTGTAGGGTTGGCAAAAATACTAAAAATACTAAATGATGTTGTTACAAATCTTTCAGTGAGTGTAGGGTATCTATATCCTTGTCCAAATGAGGCCCTGAAGGAGGTGTAGTCAGTAGGATGATAGTTCAATGCCAAACGTCCAATAAAGGCATCATCAGTGGCAATACCATTAGGAATAGTGTCTTTTCCAAAAAATTTAGGGCTTTTTTGACGCACATATTCATATCTCATTCCTCCATTTATTGTCAAAAAGTCACCTATCTTTTTATCTAATTGAACATATGCGGCATGATTTTGACCATAAAAAGTGGTATCACCTAGTATTTGTGAGTTGGTTTTGTTCCAAGACACCACTAGACCTGAGGTAACATGCAAGTTTATTGTTTCAAAATTTTTCATCCATTGATATTCAGCATAATTATTAGCTGAATTATTGGACTGTTCTGTATCATTCACATTGTCCACCCATATTGTCCGTGCCATAAGTCTATGAGTTCCGCCCCGTCTATCATTGTATGTTATGGAAGGATCGAGATAAATCCTTCTGTTGCTTCTTTCCGAGACAGTACCAGGAAAAGCTTGCCTCAAGCCAAAGGTATCCAAACCTTGAGGAGAATTACCACCCCATATAAAAAAGCTATTACTGACTCCCCCATTGTATAGTCCATTGATTTTAAAAACCAAATTATCCTTGAACCTATATCTTAAATTTAGATTGGCACGTCCTCTTTCGTGGTTGGTGAATTGATTAAACCCTTCAAGCTTTGTATAAAATCCACTGGCAATGACATCCCATTTATTGAACTTTTGTTTGTGAACAAAGGATATATTGCTTTCATATCTCAAAGTATCTCCCCACCAATGGTCTTTTGCATTTTGGGGTTTGTCATACACCATCAATCCTGCTGCAACTCTTGTTTCAGGCTCAGAAGTAGCATAGGACGACCTAAAATTTATAATACCATTGAGGGCCGCGGATCCATAAAGTGTGGAGGCTGCACCTTTAAGTATTTCTATTTGCGCCAAATTTTCTATAGGGATATCACTCCAATTTGGAAAACCGGCATCAGGCTGCAAGGCTGGAATATCATCAATTAATACCATGACCCTGCTACCTGCACCATAAGAATATCCTGCTCCCCCTCTTATATTGGGTTGGCCGTCTAAAACTTGAACACCTGGCACTTTATTGAGGATTTGATCAGAATTGGTAGCATTGACACTTCTTAACAAATCTGGTTTGATGATATCGACTGAGACTGTGGCGCGTTGTAGATTTTGTTCATATTTCGCCCCTGTTACTGTTACCATATTTAATATAGTGGTTGAGGGTTTCATCATTATCACTTTTGGTATATCATTAGAATTAGATATTGTAAGGATTAGATTGTCATAACCTACATAACTTAAAGAAAGGCGCAAAGGATATTTATTTATCGTGAGATTAAAATCACCATTTGTATCCGTGATGGTGCCTCCTGAATCCAACGAAACATTGACCCCAATGAGTGGTTCTTCAGTTTTTGAATCTATAATCTTAATGATTGAAATTTGGCCATTGAGCATTGAAACCCACGAAAACAAAATAATAAGCGAGAATACAACTTTAAATAATTTCATAACTGATTTTTTAAAATTTTATCGAAATTATAAGACTGTAATTCTATTAGGATATTTGATACTATTCATACTATACCTTCAATTTTGCCCATCGACAAATAATGTTTTATTCATCAGTGGGTATTAAAACAAAAAAGTTTACTCCAATATCCTACTAAAATTTATTTAAAGGATAAAAGTAAGACATTTAAAATTAATAAAGATAATTTTTCCTATAAAATAATATAAAGTAGAATCATTAATAATTACAAATACATTTTGTAAAATAAAAAGGGACGGTTCGGGAGAGTTCAATTTTAGTTGAAAAGTTAATTTTTTTTTGAACATTTAAAGCTATTATTATATTGTCAAATCTAATTTTTCTTTATGTGGGCGTGCCCTTTCGCTCTGCTTCAGGTCAGGCTATCCGCTTTACTCCCTTCGGAGGCTCAACACAAGACCCACCCCTACGGTCGTGCTCGCTCCTATCCTTCACGCAAAAAAATGAAACAGTACCAACTCACAATTTAAAGACATTGAAGTAGAAAATACCTTAAAAGTCAAACTAAGAGAATTCGAACTTCCAAAAGGGAAGAGGAACTTTGTAAAAATAACTTTGAAAATTAAATGTATGACCAAACCATTATAAGATATTTCATTCTGGCCGTCATATTTAAAAATGGAATGTTCTTAGTTTTTTTTAAAAAAATATGTTTACATTTTATTCACAATTGGAAAATATTAAATATATTTGGGCCAAAATAAATATTATGGCCCTATCACGCAGACAATTTGTCAAAACATCATTTGGAGCAGCAAGTACATTTATGATAGTACCCCGACATGTATTAGGAAAAGGGTTTACACCTCCAAGTGATCGCCTCAATCTTGCCGCTGTAGG
>CAZBCV010000281.1:0-2577 GCA_964490495.1 uncultured Aureispira sp.
AATCCTTTGTTAATTTATAAATGAGGTTATTCAACTCCGTTCGGAGTTGTGAGATTTTTTTATCGCTAATTACCCCTAATCCGAAAGGTCTAAAAGCCACAAATTCACAAATTTTAAAAATTCAAACGACTGATATTCAATTAATTAAAATTATTCTAATTTTGCAAATTAGACCAATAATTTCTGAACTTTCCATTAAATTTGCAGTAAAACCAAAAATATCAAGGATGAAACAAAAGTATAATACTAACTTATTCCTTAGTCAATCCAATCTGAAATACTCCTTTGATATTAATGCCGATCCTCTTAGAGTCCACATCGGTCCACAAATATTCCATAACATTGTTTTCACCAGTTTTAAAAATTGCCAATTGAAGAATTTCTAGGTTTTTACCATAGATTAATTGACCGACACGAATATCATAGCCTGTTGGCGTTCCGTCGTTAAAGACTATTTTTTGCCGATCTCCTTGGTTGTGGAATTTCAAGCCTCTAATTGCCTTCATTTCAGCATCACCATTAGGAATAGCTGCTGCCCAACCTGAATAATATTCCACTTTTCTTAATTTATGGGGAATCTTGGCTCTATGGCCAAATACATAATTTCCATCTTCATCTTCAGCCTCATCGCGGATCCAGATCTCTTTGTTATTGAGTATGAGGCTATCCGTGATGAAAATCCTCTTACCGCTCCTTTTTGAAATGAAATTACAAGCTCTTTCTTTCATATAACCAATAAAATGATCGTTGTTCTTTTTCCAAAACACTTCACAACCGGGAGATAGTTTGATTAAATCTTTAGTCACTGTGTTTAAGATAGTAGGATTTTTATCAGCAGATGCATAAGTAGAATCTAGTTTTGCATCATTAAATGAGTAAATATCTAGTTGGATAGCATTTTCTACATTGTTAATCGAAAAACTATAAATTCGTTGTCTGTAAATCTTTTTGGGATCATTATCCATATATTGTTTCACAAAAAATACGTGTTGGCCTAAAAATGGAATGGAAACCTCCTTAAATATAGAATGAATATGCTCATGAATTAAGTTTTTGGCTGTGCTATCTTCGATTTCTTTGTGTACTTGTTGATAATTGTTAAACTCTCCACCAAACCATGATTTCATCAATACAAGGTCATTTTCTAATGTTGACTTTACTCCCTGTGGTCCAATATTTTTACTGGGTTCAACAACTTTTGTCGAGTTGCATTGGGTCAAAAAAAATACTATTATTGAGAGATATATTATTCTATTTACCATATTCTTAAAACGATTTAAATTTTACGATTTTTAATAATTACATTTTAATACATTGATTTTCAGGCTTGTATTTCAGTTGTAAATATTTCTTTTAGCAAAAATAGTTAAATAAGTTAACTTTATTTAAAAAGCTTTACTATTTTTACATGGTAACAAATTAAGAAAGTATGAAGTCACACAAATATTACATGGGATGGGGTGTATTGGCAGCACTTTTCATAGTTTATAGTATAACCAATGGGGTAATCCTCAATACGCTACCTCTTTTTTATCCAGAACTTATCAAAGAATTTGGTTGGACCCAGGATGTAGTGACGAAGCCTGCCCAACTTCTCTTTCTGGTGGTTGCAATAGTTTCGCCATTCGCTGGAGCTTATATGGATAAATTACCAATTAAAATGCTAATGTATATCGGAAGCATATTAATTATGGTTGGATTTTTATTGTTTTCAAGAATCCAAAGTAATGGGGCCTTATTAATAGCTTATTTGATTTTTTCATTGGGTATTACCCTCGCTGGAATTATTCCTTCCATGAAAATAATCACTAATTGGTTTTTAAAAAATAGAGGTTTGGCAGTTGGAGTTTTACTGGTAGGGTCAAGTATTGGAGGTGCCATATTTAATCCGGTTGCAGGTAAGTTAATTGCTGAATATGGTTGGAGAAATGGGTTACTCGGTTTAGGTATTTTGGCGTTTGTTTTAATTTTCGTCCCTCTTTTCTTTTTTGTCAAGGAGTCTCCTCTTGTGGCAGGGATTACGGATCATCAAGAATTTTCAATTGGCACAAATTCTAGCAATGGGAATAAAACAATCTTACCATCTATCTCTTATAAAGATGTGTTTTCATCAAAGCTGTTTTATATTCTTTTATTTATAACTGGAGCAATGTGGTTTTGTATTGTGGGTATCATTCAGCACCAGGCTTTGTTTATGAAAGATCTTAATACTACGGTAGCTTCAGCTAAAATTTTAGGTTTATTTTTTACTTGTAGTATATTAGGTAAGATTATTTTTGGCAAACTAAGTGATCGATTTTCTAAACGAAACATAATGTTTTTGGCCGTTTGCAACTTAGCCCTGGGAGCAGGAATATTGACAATGGTAAAATCTAATCCAGAAGTTTTACTTTATGTTTATGCTATAGTTTTTGGAATAGGATTTAGTGGTACTTTCACCATGATCCAGTTGCTAATTGCTGAATATTATCAAGGACCTTCATATGGCAAAATACTGGGACTCTTCACGATGATAGATACGCTTGCAGGGGTTTTTGGAATTATGACCTTAGGGAAAATGCGTACAAGCAATGGTTC
>CAZBCV010000282.1:0-840 GCA_964490495.1 uncultured Aureispira sp.
CAGAATATATTCACTCACTACTTCTAATCCTCCTGAGTAAGCTCAAACCTCTTTTTATCAACGCTCAAACCTTTTTTGAATTCAATAATTCAAGCATTCTCGCATTGTCGCATTCAATCATTGTCGCATTCAAACATTCGCGCGTTTCGATAGCATTTTCTTAAGTAAACCGTGCTTACCAATCCCTTCAACTCGCTACTCTCCTTTTCGTGCTTAGGAATCACTTCTTACACATTCAAGCATTCTCACATTCAAGCATTCTCAAATACATGCATTGTATACGCCTCACAAAGCTTTGTTCGGTTCCTTCATTATTTTGATAAATCATTATCAAAATTGCTATCGCAACCTTCAGTCATCTCGCATTCTAGCATTGTATATGCCTCGCAAAGTTGATTAGGGCGAAGATTAACAAACAAAATTATTTACTATTTTTTAATAATATTTTCGCAAAAAATAACTAAATTTGCGAATAAAATAATATTAAATAATGAACCAAAATGTTTATAATCAATTAATTACAAACATATTTTTGAAAAAATGGGACGTTTTGATATTTTAATCACAGAGTAAACTACAATACCAACACAATATCTTTTCAACTATTATTGACAACAATGATATTAGAGAATGGATGGTCTGGACTGGGGTAAGGTGGTAGCCAGCTGGTAAAAATCACTTCAATTTTTTGCCATAAGTTTAGTAGAAATTCGGAAAGTCCGAATTTCTTACCAATGGATAAATCTTCTGGTTTTTAATTTCTCTTTACTTTATAATTCTTGATTTCCTCCCAACACTCCAGGCAATACAAACAACAAATACAGCGGCAAATTAGTAAAT
>CAZBCV010000282.1:850-2536 GCA_964490495.1 uncultured Aureispira sp.
TGGTACTATGGTTTTTTCTAATGGAAACTTTTTTGGTTGGACAGGTACTGAATGGAAGCAGCTAAAAAATTGACTTATTTTTGAAAATAGTAAAGTCAGGAAAATGTAGACATTAAAAAATCGCCTGGTCCTTATTTCCCTCCTAACACCCTTCCCAACACAAACAACAAATACAGCGGCAAATTAGTAAATGTTCCACTCGTATGGATATTGCGAGGAGACGCTCTAAATACCCTTTCAGGCTTATATTTGGCTTCAAAATTTCTCAGGCCTTGTGTGTTTTTATTAGTGCCACTTTTCACCTCTATCGGTATAATTTTATCATTGTGTTGAAAAATAAAATCGACCTCTGCATTCCCTCTTTCGTAGGTCCAGTAGTGAATGTCTTTTTGAAATAACTTCACAAGTTCTGTGCACACATAGTTTTCTACAAGAGCACCATTATATTCTTTAAAGATGGCAGTAGGGGCAACTACTAGGCTCGATGATAAGTCCAGCATAGCTCCCAATAAACCAGTATCTACAAGATAAATTTTGTATTTATCGGAATTGGAGTATCCATTTAATGGAAGCTTTACATCTCGCACTTGATGGACCATATGAATTAGTCCTGCTTTTTTCAACCAAAATAAGGATGTTTCGTAACTTGATGACCTAGCATTTTCTTTTACATCGCTGTATTTAAATTTTTTATTTTCTTTGGCTAATTGATAAGGAATCGAATCCCATATCTCACTAATTTTCACTGCCAATAAAGGCGTACTGTATTTTGAAAAATCGTTTTGATAAGATTCTAAGATTTCATTTTGAATTTTTCGAGCGGTAATTGGATTCCTTTTCTGCACATAGTCGTTGACAACTTCTGGCATACCACCTAAATATAAATGCAACTTAAAGTAGTCTATCAGTTTATCGTGCAAGGGTTCATCTATTGCATTGGTCAACTCATGATTAAGCAAATAATCTGCGACAAGGTCTTCATCAAAAGCTAATAGAAATTCATAAAAATTAAGCGGATGAATGTTAAGAAAATTTACCTTACCAACTGGAAAACTTGAAGGCTTAGCAACTCTTACTCCGAGCAAAGATCCAGCAGCAATAATATGATAATTTGGAGCATCTTCATTAAAGTACTTTAGACTAGTTAACGCTCTAGGACATGCTTGGATTTCATCAAAGAACAATAAAGTATCATTTTCTGAGATTAGCTTTCCTGCATGCAGACTTAATCTCTCTATAAGTTTTTCTGGTTTTAAAGATTTTTCAAATAGAATTTGTAGTTGATCATCCTCTTCAAAGTTAAATCTAATATAATTTTTATATGCCTCTTTTCCAAACTGATTTACAAGCCATGTTTTACCCACTTGACGAGCACCTTGCAAAACTAATGGTTTTCTTGCAGGATCTTCTTTCCAAGCATATAATTCCCTAAGTGCATTTCTTTTCATTGATTATCTGTAATTTAAAAATGCAAGTATAAGGATTTAATACGATAATAAGTGTAATATAGTATTGAATATTGTAATATTTATGTTAAAAAGGGTATCTAAAATTGTAATATTATTGTCATAATAGCTATCTAAAAATGTAATATTAATCTCATAAAAGATATATAAAAATGTAATATTATTCTCAAAAAAGGTATTTAAAATTGTAATATTATATTTATAAAAGGTATCTAAATTT
>CAZBCV010000283.1:0-2534 GCA_964490495.1 uncultured Aureispira sp.
TTGTCATCACCATTTTCGTGCATCTCCCTGAATGCTTTATCCCAATTTTCTCTAGGCTTTTTATGCGGTTTAACTATGAAATGATCATTTTCTAAGATGAGATCAACTTTGTCTTTAATTTGATATTTCTCTATCAAGGTTTTACTTAATCTTAAACCTTTGGAGTTACCAACTTTTATAATAGAAACTTGCATATCATAATATTTTTAAAATTAGTAATTACATTATAAATAGATCCATTGATTTAAATAATTTTTTTTAATACTTCATTACTCTTCTAATTATTGTCTTTTCAACCGACTTAATCCTCATCAAATATATTCCCGATTTCAAATAATCCAAATCGACTATACTGCCATTATAAATTTTACTGTTTTTATATTGTATACTCCCTTTCAAATCGTAAATCTCAATTTGATATTCGCTTTCTCCACCAATTATGGTTAATGAATTATTGAAAGGATTGGGGAAGAGGACTAGATTATCATTTATATCTTCGGTGACATTGACCGTCAACAAGTTTTTTATGAAATAATCTTGGTTAGGCGCTATAATACCATTAAGCATTGGGCCTGAGGGAGCAGTTCCTTTTTTCGTGCCATCCGCATTACGGAATACTGCAGCAATCCAGTATAATATTTCACTATCAGTAAGGTTGTAATAAGATTTAGGTGTGATTTTTAATTGCCAAACATCTTTACGATTGGGAACGGGCGACATCAATCCTATTCCATTATCTGTGCCCCAATTTCCTTTTACTTTTTGCCATGATTGTGAGTTTAATTCATCCGTATCTTTCAAAACTACGCCACTGTGCATATATACTTTTGAAGCGCCTACCAATTCTCTATTACCTTGATTGGCATCAAATATGACCGTTATTTCTTGATTGGAGGTGAAGCCTGATGGTGTAATAGAAACAATTGGATTAGCTGATAAAACATCGAAGAAAATTATAGAATTTCCAGGCCCAAAACCTTTTTTCGAACCATCTGCATTGCGAAAAGACATACCTATTTGTTTGAGTTCATTGGTAGGTGCCAAATTGAAATATTGATTCGGGATGATAGAAATCTCCCAAAGATTTTCACCTACTTTTTGCATATTGCCACGCTGATCATCGACTACATTTGCCAATGTATTGGGCTGACCATTCTGGGTAATTACACCTGCTACCATCACTACATTATTTGAATTTATCAAACCAGATGTTCCTCCATTTGATGCTTTTGTTGCATCGAAAGTGATTTTAATTGTTTGATTGGCTAGAAATGGATTTGGATTAATGACCACAGGATTTGCGGCATTAGCTACTAAATCCAGCGTTTTTATATCAAATCTAATATCTGTATAGATGTACCATTCACCTGGACTTAAATTGATGTCCATATCTACATTAGTCACATTGACAGAATCACCTTTAAAATAGTTGTACCACCATCCAGTATGTGTAAATTCTGGCTTTAAGGTATTGGCCCTCAGTCCAAAATTTCCAATGATTATGATATCTTTATCAGGAGTATCATAACTTAATCGCCTTGTTTCACCACTGGTTTTATGGTTTTGTTTAGATACAGAGAGTTTTTCTGGTTGGTATGCTTTTCGTAAGCTTAACAGGTTTTTATAAACACTTGATACTTTTTGCCTTTCATTATCATCATAATAGTTTAGACTGTTTGGACCCCATACATATGGTTTTCGTCCTGTTCTACCATTCAAATTGATGTCAATATCATAAGCCAATTCGTCAAATTGCCAAATCATTTTTAAACCAGGTTGTAAGTAGGTAAATGCTGCAACCATTTTTGTTCTTTCTAACATTGTAGCTTTATTTTTAACATCATAGCCATTGGCAGAAAGACCCTCTGCAAGGCAGTGCTCCGCAATTCTCCGCTCATCATGACTGTTGAAGTATGCCACATGTGTAGTGTCACTCATACCCTGAAACGAACCCGTCGGATTGCCTATCGCAGCAGGAACGTAATCATATGATTTATTTCTCCACATTTTAAATCCCATAGCTCCTAACTCGCTTTCTTCACTTTGATTACCAAAATGTTCCAAAATTAGATATGAATCCTTCGCGTAAGTTCTGATCTTCTTACCCATTCTATCCAAGATTTTAATCCGTTGTGGATCATATGCATCTAAACTATTACCTGGTGCCATATTGGTAAACCCTTTGGTAAAATCAAACCTAAACCCATCAAATCTAAATTCTTCTAACCAAAATCTATTTACTTCATCAACCAAATCTTCTGTATATGTACTCAAATGATTAAAATCGTATCCCCACACAAAAGGTCCTACATATTCCCTATTGAACCAAGGATTATTAGCCAAAGGTTTGTCAGCTTGCTTATCAAAATACATTTGCACAAAAGGTGATTGCCCAAAAGAATGATTGAGTACGATATCAGATATTACCGCTATCCCGTTTTGATGACAAACATCTATAAATCGTTTTAAGTCATTTTTATGTCCATAATATTTGTCAACCGCAAAGTAAAATGATGGATTATACCCCCACGAGT
>CAZBCV010000284.1:0-2529 GCA_964490495.1 uncultured Aureispira sp.
CCGGTGAAGCTTCTACTCCATTAAAAAACAAAGTTCCAAATGAAGGTAAACTCACAAGAGCAAAACTTACTATTTGATTAGCATTGTTAGGATTGGAGGCACTTAAATAATCTTGAGTTATAGTCTTTCCATCAGCTGGATGGACTTTCATTCCCTGATTGACCAATGATAATTTATCAGGACTAAATGAAGCACAAATCTGCATGTCAAACTGACGTAATACACCAGCGCTACCGGCCTGCATATCCTCAATAACAAGCTTCCATGAGCCTTGCATAGACTCACCTTTGAACACTTCTAATTTATCCGCATTCCTATGTGTTTGCATTACTCTGCCAGCATTCAATGGGCAAGCAAAAGCTAAAGGAGAACTATCATTGAGTCCTAAGTTAACATCTCTTTGTGTAGAACATTGGCCGCTCCACAGTACACCCGCTTTACCAGATGGTGCAACTATGGAGGCTTTTATATCTGAATTTCTAGAGTGTGAAATTATAATTTTATTAACTATCAGTTGGCTCACGACCCCACTTTCAGGTATGTTTAGTTCAATTTCTACTGTAGGGCGTCCTGTCGCTGAGATATTAATACTCCTTTCACCAGATTCATAATCTTTGCATGATAAGGCCTCTGTTAAAAATGCACGGGTCTCTGACCACTCACCATTTCTACAAGAATTATTAGCCCTAGTTCTCCAATAATAAACAGTAGCGTTTTGCAATATGGTAGGTGAATTCAAATTTAATGTATTTGTGTTGCGTTCTGCCACGATGGTTGCAGCAGAAAAAGATGGGTTAGTAGCAATTTGAAGGTCGTAATTAATAGCATCTGGTTTAGAAGACCATTCGAACATGGGTACCGATGATACATTTTCATTGTTGGATGCAGGACTTACTAACTCTACATTGTCAATATTGCCTGGTATTATTTCTAAGGGTACAAGTTTGTCAAAAGTATCAATTCCTGCTGCTATCACTCTTATCACAAGATTACCAGAATAAGCACCTACAACATTGTCTGTATTTATATTTATACTAATTTTTTCTCCAACTTTTACTGAATTTTTATCTAAAGTTATTTCACTACCATCAGGAATGCCACCCACTATACTGAATTCAACATCTCCTGTATAACCTCCAAATCCTACTGCTGTCAATTGTACATCAGGTGTAGTGGGTTGACATATTGTTATATTTGGCACATTGGATGTAAAAAACACGGCTGGTTCTGTAGGTCCAACAATTCTTAAAAGTGACGGCGATCCTGTTAAAAATATATTGTCAGATGCTTTTATTACAAATCTAAATCTTTGATTTAATAAATCAGGAAGATCCACTTCATAACTCCCTGTGTTAGGTATGCCCATAGCCAGCGGAATTAAATTAGCATCACCAGAACGTGTGACTGGAGTAGCGCCAGCAGTGAATATAGAAGCATAAATATCTACATTAGAACAATTGACAGGAGCCTTATCTGTATTGGCAACATCCCACTCTAATTTTACTTTTTCTCTGATATTTAAGTTTAGACCACTTGACGGAGATGTTATTCTAAAAGGTCCAGCTTGGTCGGTAGTGTTGAATTTTATTCTGTCCCATACAACACCGCTAGCAGATTCGTTATAGTCTCTGACCGTTAGCATAAAATTTAACTCTCGCGTATGAATGGGTAATACCTCGGACCTTGTAGAAGGATTAGGTGCAAAAAAATCAAATGCTCGTGGAAAAATCCTATAGAACCCATTGGCACTTGGTGCAACAGACCTAAAAAGTGGCCCTGTCTCAGTTGCTGTACCTAAAGGAGTAGCCGTAACTCCTGCATCATATTGCTCCCAATTAAACACCATATCATCACCTTCCGCATCTATGGCACTTCCTTCTAATTCAAAAGGCGTACTAATAGGAATTACCCAACCCCCTGGAGGCATATTCAATTCAGGAAATGTATTAGATGTGGTGGTTTTTTCTGCACATGCAAAGGCATTGCCCCCTTGTCTAACTTTATTGGTCATTTGTACTATAGAACCTACATGAAAATAATAATCAATGTCAGCTATTCTATCCGTACCACATGCGTGACCGTAGGACATAATGGTAGTACCACTACCGGGTTCAAATGCTGTTCCTCCTGCTCGCTGATCTGCAAAATCCGCACATCTATTCCATGTGTGTGAAGCATCAAACTGATGTCCTACTTCGTGTGCTATGGTTTCTATTACCGTTTTTGATATTGTAGATTCACCATGGCACGTTACACCATTTCCTTTATTGGATTGGCACAAAGACCCAAGAGCGGCCACACCCAATATTCCGTCTGTACAATTTATGGTTAAAATATGACCTATATCGTAGGCATTGCTTCCAATAATAGAATTGAGCAATGATGTATTGTTGCGTAAAATATCTCTACCAATTTGTGGGTTTTCAAAAGGATCAGTACTTGGGTTTAAAAAGATAAGTTTATCATTATTCGCTACTAATACAAATCTGACAGCAATATCTTTTTCATAAACAGCATTCAAGCGCATGG
>CAZBCV010000285.1:0-2526 GCA_964490495.1 uncultured Aureispira sp.
GATAGGTAATTTTATTATACACTTCAATTATTGTGGAGTCCCTATCATTTTGAGGTAAAACAATAATAAAGAAATCTTGAGTTTCACCCACAGACGAAATACCGTAAGTATTAGGTCTATCGATAAGTAAAAGAGTGTCTAAAGCACCACCATAATTGTATCTTACAAGTTGTAATGAACTATCTAAACCCAACATATAGTTCTCATACATGGATGGTTGAGAATACTCTTTGACTGAAAAAACAAATCTTTTATCATTCCCAAAATTTGAGCTATAATAGATATCATTATCTATTTCAAATGCTAAGTGATTGTCATATTTGTTCCATAAATATCCCTCTACAGTTTCAATCTGATGATCTCTATAATAATAAATGTAGGTAATATTATACAAACTAAAATAAACACTTTCCTGATCTACTGCTCGAAGTGAAAAAGTATTAATTTCTGGACGAGGATTACTAATCTTTTGTACTTGTGTGACATCGTCTATAAAATTGTAATTATAAATCTCTTTATCACTAAATATTACGAAATATTTCTCTTTTATGAGTTTCTGAGAATTCCTCACACTATATGAAAAAGGAATTTGAGTACTCCTTACCAATGTGTGGCTATTGTCAGTCTCAATTCTATAAAAATTTACCGTCTCAAATGGACTTACCGTGATAACAAAATTTTGTCCCTCATAAGTACTTAGATAAGTTAAAAGCTGTGTTGTCCCTTTTTTTATGTCTGTAATTCTTTCTTGAGCATAATTCCACACATTGAAAGATGAAAAAAGAATACAAAACACCAATAATTTTTTAGTATGAACTTTCATTTTTAAAATTTACATTAATATCCAAGTATAAATTATTTTTTCAAGGCAAAGATATAAAAATCCCTATCAAACCACCAACTATTAATACAATTAAAATCCATATGTGTCGCTTCTACGACAATTATCCGTATAAAACATAAAAAAAGCCGACTAAATAACATCTAATCGGCTTTATATATTTGAAAATAGGAAACTTATTTTTTTCCTTCTGCATATTCTTTATTCAATACTTCTAAGGTAGCTTCCGTAATGTCTAAGGTTTCACGACCGAACATCACACCACCTCCAGAACCTTTCATTAAAACAAAATCATATCCTTTCTCCTCAGCTACTTTTTCTAAGAAATCGTCGATTTTCTTCTGTAAATCTTTCTGCATTTCCATAAGTTTTCCTTCTAATTCCATGGCTGCATTGTCTCTTTGTTTCATTAAAGCCTCTTCTTCTTTGGCCAAATTTTGTTGCTGCTTACCAAACTTTTCTTGAAGTTTTTGCAACTCAACCGGCGCAATGGTATTGGCCTTTTGTTCAATAGCCATCACTTCTTGTTGAAAAGCCCCTACACGCTTCTGAAATGCTTCAATTTTGCCTGCTAAAGTTTTTTCAGACTTTTCATATCGACTTTCAAGTTCTTCTTTATTGTCTTTGTATAGGTCATAATTGGCCAACAATGAATCTATTTGAATGTAAACAATCTTAGGCTCCTGTTTTGTTTCAACAGTCGTCAAGTCTGTGTTTTCTACTGTTTTATTTTTATCACAAGATGTAAAAAAAACAACAGCCATAAATGATAGGAATAAAAATTTATTGATTTTCATTATTTAATTTTTTGAATTGAATACGCAAAGGTAAAATATTTTTTAAATATATCAATGAATGCTTTGGATTTTGAACAAAAATGAAAAAGCTATTTTTCAGAATTATCCTCGTTCATCATATTCCAAAGAGCATCCTTAAGTTCTGTCAGTCCTTTTTGAGCCACGGATGAAATAAAATAAAAAGGAATATCTATTTTTATTTCAGGTCGTATTATTTCTAACCATTCCTCTTCCACCAAATCACTTTTAGTAATGGCCAAAAGTCGTGGCTTATCTACCAACTCAGGATTGTACATCTTGAGTTCATTTAATAATATGTGATAAGCTTTAGAAATATCATTGACATCAATAGGTACCATAAAAAGAAGAATAGAATTCCTCTCAATATGTCTCAAAAATCTTAGCCCCAACCCTTTGCCAAGGTGTGCATCTTCTATTATACCTGGAATATCTGCCATAATAAAAGACTTGTGATCTCTGTACTTCACTATACCTAAATTGGGCACCAAAGTAGTAAACTCATAAGAAGCAACTTCAGGCTTAGCGGCTGAAATAGTAGCGAGTAAGCTAGATTTTCCAGCATTGGGAAAACCTACAAGCCCAACATCAGCCAAAACCTTAAGTTCCAAAACTTTCCATACTTCTGTACCTGGCTCACCAGTTTGTGAATACTGAGGTGTTTGATGCGAGGACGTTTTGAAAAATGTATTGCCTTTACCGCCACGACCCCCTTTGGCTAAAATTTGGGTTTCACCTTCTTTGGTGATTTCGAAATCGATTTCACCCGTTTCAAAATCTCTCGCTACTGTTCCGAGGGGGACATCAAGTATTACATCTTCGCCATTGGCACCGGTGCTGTTATTTGAACTTCCATTTGTGCCCTCTGTA
>CAZBCV010000286.1:0-2516 GCA_964490495.1 uncultured Aureispira sp.
AAGGCTGTGCAAAATCGCACAGCCTTTTTTATTTTCAAAAATTTTTAAGCAGCATATTCGAACCCTTTTACACAAAGACTAAATTTCTTAGATTGAGGCTTTTCATTTTAAAATTATGTAAAAAAAGTTACTTTTAAAAAACTTCAACTGGTCATCACATTACATTTTTTCCTTCTATTTTCGTACCTTTGCACTTTAATACAAAAATGACTTAAATTTGAATCCAAAACATTTAGAACTCATATCCACGGCTCTGGGTATTCGTAGTTCTCAGATTGTTAAAACAATAGAATTACTTGAAGACGGCGCTACCCTACCCTTCATAGCACGATATAGAAAAGAAGTGACAGACGGATTAGATGAAGTACAGATAGCCGACATCTACAAAAGCTATAAAAAATTCACTGAATTAGAGGAGCGAAAATCTACCATTCTTTCTAGTATAGAGGAACAAGGAAAACTAACCGAGGAGCTGAGAGGCAAAATCCTCAACTCCTATGATGCCAATGAAATAGAAGACCTATATGCTCCCTACAAGCGTAAAAAGAAGACACGAGCTGACATCGCCCGAGAAAAGGGTTTAGAACCTCTGGCCAAAGTCATAATGGGTCAGCAAGTTCATAATATTGCGCAAATAACTCAAAAATATCTCAACTCAGAAGTAGCCACATTAGAGGAAGCCATCAATGGCGCTCAAGACATTATAGCAGAATGGGTCAGCGAAAATATCACGACAAGGGAAAGATTGAGAGAAACTTTCAGACGACATGCAGAAATAATTTCTAAAGTCAACCTCAAAAAGAAGGACGAAGCTCAAAAGTTTGAAGACTATTTTGACTTTTCAGAAAAACTTAGTAAATGTCCTTCCCATAGGTACTTAGCCATGCAGCGAGGAGAAACTGAAGGCTTACTCCGACTTTCGCTCCAAATAGATGATGAACGTGCCCTTGAAAACATAAAGCGTATCTACATAAAATCTCATGGCGAAGCGGCGGATATAATAGAATTAGCCATAGAAGATAGTTATAAAAGACTCCTCCTTCCAAGTATTGAGAACCAAATATTTTCAGAGTTTAAAGAAAAAGCTGATGATGAAGCCATTAAAGTGTTTTCAGAAAATCTAAGACAGCTTTTGTTATCACCTCCTTTGGGGCAAAAATCTGTATTGGCGCTCGATCCAGGATTTCGTACAGGATGTAAAATAGTGTGTCTTGACGAAAATGGTGAACTGATATACAATGATACCATCTATCCCCATGCACCACAAAATCAATGGGCCGAGGCTCAAGATAAAATAAGATATTGGGTGGATAAATACAGAATCAATGCCATAGCCATAGGAAATGGGACGGCCTCAAGGGAAAGTAAAGATTTGGTAGAATCCATCAGATTTGACACCGAAGTACAAATATTTGTTGTGAGCGAAAGCGGCGCATCCATCTATTCTGCATCCGATGTGGCCCGTGAAGAGTTTCCACATCATGATGTCACGGTACGTGGTGCTATTTCGATAGGTCGAAGACTGATGGATCCCCTCGCTGAATTGGTCAAAATCGACCCCAAATCTATTGGGGTGGGTCAATACCAACACGACGTGCATCAAGGAAAGCTCAAACAGTCACTAGATATGACAGTAATGAGTAGCGTGAATCAAGTCGGTGTCAACCTCAACACAGCATCACACCATCTTTTGACTTACGTGGCTGGATTAGGCCCTTCTCTGGCTAAGAACATCGTTGAATATAGGAGAAGCAATGGTGATTTTAAAGAAATAAAGACCCTAATGGCTGTTCCTAGATTAGGAGCCAAAGCCTTTGAACAAGCAGCAGGCTTCTTAAGAATTTCTAATGGTCAAAACCCATTGGACAATACTGGTGTCCACCCTGAATCTTATCCAATAGTCGAAAAAATGGCCAAAGACTTAAGTTGTGACATCACCACTTTGATTACGTCTAAGGAAGTTAGGTCTAAAATAAATCCTCATCAATATGTTACCCCAAAAGTGGGTTTGCCTACCTTAAACGATATTTTAACAGACATAGAAAAATTAGGACTTGACCCAAGAGGTGGTGCCAAAGTATTTGATTTTGATGTGAGGATCAAGAGCATAGAGGATGTTTGTGAAGAAATGGTTTTGCCGGCTAAAGTGACTAATTTGACCAAATTTGGTGCTTTTGTAGATATAGGAGCGAAACAAGATGGCTTGTTGCACATATCACAGATTTCAAGAAAATTTATACAAGATCCAAGCGAAGTTTTGAAATTAGGTCAAGAACTTCAAGTGAAAGTAATTTCTGTGGACAAAGATAGAAAACGAATTAATTTAACACTTTTATTTTGATTGGAGATTGTGGATTGTGGATTTATGATTGAGGATTGGAGATTTGTGTTTGCGGTCAGGAGACCGCTAGATATTAATCCCAAAGTCAGTTACTTCTTTTTCAAAGAACTAACATGTAATACTTTGGGCAACGGGGGATGAGGATTTATGATTGATGATTTATGATTGAGGAATG
>CAZBCV010000287.1:0-2516 GCA_964490495.1 uncultured Aureispira sp.
GCACCGGCCAGGTGAGCACGCTCGCCGGCCTGGTCGGGCAGATCGGCGCGGCGGATGGGGTGGGGGCGGATGCGCGTTTTCGTTATCCCACCGCCGTCGCGCACGATGCCGCGACAGGCGTGCTCTACGTCGCCGACACGCTGAATCATTTGATCCGGCGCATCGACGTCGCCACTGGCGCGGTGACCACGCTCGCGGGCAACGCGGGCCAACCCGGAGCGACGCTCAACGGCGTCGGCGATCTCGCGCGTTTCAACGAGCCCATCGCGCTCGCGCTCAGCGCCGACGGGGCGACGCTCTACGTCGCGGACCAGGCGGGGCACGTCATTCGGCGAGTGGATACGAGCACGCGCGAGGTGTTGACGCTCGCGGGAGTGTCCGGAAGCGCGGGCGGGGTCGATGGCTCGGCCGGAGTCGCGAAGTTCGACGAACCCAAGGGCCTCGCGCTCGATGGCGCGGGCCATCTCTACGTCTCGGATTCCAACGGCTGCCTGATTCGCCGCGTCGTCGTCGCGACGGGCGCGGTGACGACGCTTGCGGGCGCCTATTTGGATGCCGCCAGCGTGGACGGCGTCGGCGCGGCCGCGCGTTTCAGCCAGCCCGCTGGGCTTGCCTACGACGCGGCCAACAATCGCCTCCTCGTGGCCGATGCGCTCAACGCCCAGATTCGCGCGCTCGATCTAACCTCTCTCGCCGTCACCACGCTCGCCGGTGTCGCGCTGAGCGTAGGCGCGCTCGACGGGGTGGGGGACGTGGCGCGTTTTTCCGCTCCGCACCACCTCGCGCGCGACGCCGCCGGCAACCTTTACGTCGCCGACCGCAACAACCACACCCTGCGCAAAATCGCGCCCGACGGCACGGTCGCCACGCTCGCCGGTCTCGCGGGCGCTGCCGGCACGGTGGATGGCACCGGCGCGACGGCGCGTTTTAACCAGCCCGTCGGCGTCGCGGTGAAACCGGACGGCTCGCTCATCTACGTGTCGGAGGAGGGCGGACACGTCATCCGTCAAGTCACGGCGGCGGGCGTGGTCACCATGTTGGCGGGCACTGCGGGCGCGCAAGGTTTCGCCGACGGCACGGGAGCGGCCGCGCGCTTCACCACGCCGGCAGGTTTGGCCTTGGACGCGGCGGGCAATCTCTACGTCGCCGACTTCGGCAACCATACGATACGGCGCGTCACGCCGGCGGGCGTGGTCACGACGTTCGCGGGCGCGGCCGGGTTGCTCGGCGCGACCGACGGCGCGGGCGCGGGCGCGCGTTTTCGGCAACCTTCCGGCCTGGCGGTGGATGGCGCGGGCTACGTTTATGTCGCGGATTTCAGTAATCACACCGTTCGAAAAATCACGCCGGCTGGCGTTGTCTCCACGCTCGCGGGGCTCGCCCTCGATCTCGGCTCCGACGACGCGTCCACGGGCGCGGCGTCACGTTTCCGTTTTCCTTATGGCGTGACGGTGGACGCGAGCGGGCGGGTTTACGTGGCGGAATTTCTTAACAACACGATTCGCCGCATCGAGTCGTCGGGCGCGGTTTTCACCATCGCGGGCACCGCCGCCAGCAGCGGCGGCAACGACGGCATCGCCAACTCCGCGCGCTTCTTCAAACCGCGCGGCGTGGCCGTGGCTCCCGACGGCGAGACGCTCTACATCGCCGACACCGACAACAACGCGATCCGCGTGGCCTACCCTGCGCCGGTGCCGGAAATCACCAGCCCCCTCGTTGCAAGCGGCACGGTCGGGCAGCCGTTTCCCGCCTACGCGGTCGAGGGCAGTCGCTCGGCGATTTATTTTAACGCGGTCAACCTGCCGGCGGGTTTGGTCATCAATCCGCAGACCGGTGTGATCAGCGGCAGCCCGCTTTTTGCCGGAGTTTTTTCGGTGACACTCCAGGCCGAAAACGTCGGCGGCATCGGCTCGGCGCTCGCGACCTTCACCATCGCGAAAGCGAACGCGACGATCACGCTTTCCGATCTCGAACAGCCCTTCGACGGCACGCCCAAAGCCCCGAGCGCCGCGACGTTTCCCGTCGGTTTGAACGTCGTGTTCACCTACGATGGCAGTGCGACCGCGCCGAGCGCGTTCGGCGCATACGTGCTCGTCGCCGCCATCAACGACCCCAATTACCAAGGAGAAGAGACCACCGTTTTCCGCATCGGCGAGCCGACCGGTTGGAGCGTGGCGACGGTCGGCGGTTTTGACGGCTTGCTCGTGTCGCCGGCCGCCGTGGCCTTCGGGCCCGATGACTCGCTCTACGTGGCTGATGCGGGTTCCAACGTGATCTGGAAACGCACGCCCGCCGGCGTGGTGAGCGAGTTTGTGGGCGCGGGTGCGGGCCTCAGTGAGCCCTCCGGCCTGGCCTTCGATGCGGCGGGGAATCTCTACATCGCCGACACCGGGAACAACCTCATCCGCCAAGTCACGCCCGGTGGCGTGCTCACGACCGTGGCGGGCGGTGGCATACCCGATTCCAACGAAACCATACGCGACGGCTTTGGCCCCGACGCCATTTTCTATCGCCCG